>JAITNC010000024.1 GCA_031290675.1 Campylobacteraceae bacterium
GCCGTATTTCCTCTCAAACTGATAGTGGCCGCTATAAGACCATCTTTGACTTTTGACGTTTGCCAGCCAAGTTGCGTAGCTGCTCTCAAAATAGCTTTTTCAACCTGAGCTTCCGTCAACGCCCCATTGCTTTGAATGGCGGCAGATTGCACATTGTAAACTGTTTGAGTGCGGCAGCCGGTGAACAAAACCGCGCTGATAGCAATCAAACAAACGCATAAAAACTTTTTACTCATCTTCTAAATCCTTTTATCAATTTATTGACCTATGTGGCAAATATTATCTAATAATACTTAACAATATTTGACGATTAGTATAATTTTTGCCGATAATAACAAGAATTGATTTTGAATAAAGGAGTAAGAAGGGTAGAGTTTGCAAAGCAGCCAAGAGAGTTAGAGCCTTCTTTGAGAAGCATGGGTAAAATTCCAAGCGGAAAATTGGCGCAAATTAGGAGTTTAGCTTATTTTTTCACACACTACAATATACTCAAACAACATCGTATTTACCCTCTTTCCTGCTTCGTTGGTCGGAGAGTTTTTGCAAGGCATTGATTTATTGCTCAACGCTCGTTCATAGGTGATAACGTGTTGAAAACCATTTTCTTCAAATTTTTCAGCGATAAATTGGTCTGTTGGCAGTTGAACATTTTTTACAGTTCTATTTCCAACAACATAAATTGATTTTCCACCTTTTTTAACGCTACTTGCTACTTTTTTTATTGAAGTGTCCAAATCATTATAAAATGCAGAAACATCTAATGCCCGTTTATTATCAACTTGCTGGATATGTGATATAAAATCGGCAATCACGCCTTTTGAGATATTGCGCTGAGGTCTCGTCCCGCCCATCAACATTCCGTCAATTTTTCGGGCGTAACTAATTCCCAACCATTCGTTGGAAAGCGTAGAAAATTGACCGTAAGCTACCGTTGTACGACTATCACCATAAGGTGGACTTGTCAGTACAACATCAAAAAAATCATCTTGAGGTTGAAATTTTGAATACTGCACATTAATTTTTACACTGTTTTCTAACTTAGGAAAATAAAATTTTGTATAAAGCAAAAGTGTTTCTTCCAATTTTTTAAAATAAACGCCTATTGCATCAGGATTGAAGTTCAACAGGGCTTCTGATTTCATACGGAACAACTTAAATTCATTATTTCTTGTGTAAGAACACTCTCTTACTGTTTCAGAGAAAGGAATTAAAAAGAAATTGCGAATATTTTCGTTTTGTATTTCATCAATAAAATGCTTAATAACGGTCAAACTTGTGACTACTTCCTTTGAAAACCAAAAATCAATATTGGTAATTTGTGGACATTTCAATTTTTTGGTATCATCTTCATTTTTTAGTAATTCAAAAACATTATTTCTAAAAATCTGCCTTGTTTTTATAAGTTCATCAACTGATACTCTTGTGAATTTGACTTTTGATATCAATACTGCCAATGGATTTATATCAAAGCCATACATCTCTGACAGACCGTATTCTAAACCACTTGCAAAAGAAGACCCCGAGCCGCAATAAGGGTCAAGCAATTTCCCTTTTGATACATTAAATTCCGTTAAAACATCAATGCCTATCTGTGGCAACATAGTTGCAGGGTATTTATGTAAATTAGGATAAAGCGAAGCGTAGGATTGCCCCGCATAATCATATTTGGTATTTCTGACAACTTGATACATCATAAATCCGTTATGCTATTAAAAAGCAGAGGCAGTTTGTCTTCATAAGTTCTAAAACCTGTTCCGTGATTTCTTGCCATTGTTCCTCTATCGTGCAAACGTAAATCAACTAAAATGTTTTCTGCACGAAATTGGTTTGCCAAGAGCTCAGGCGAAGTTCCTCTCATCAATTGCGCTCTGTAGTAGTGAAAATATTCTACGCCATCATGTTCTTCGGTAAAAGTCGAAACAAAAAGTAATGCGGGGAGTTTTTGCATAAATCTTTCAGCTAAAGTTTCTAATTGCCACGTTGCAACTACTTCGCCACAAATATGGCGAACAGAAATTTCTGTATTTTGTACATCAAGAAAAAGTCCTGCGCTATTTGGCTTCAACGACATTGTATAGTAAAGCCCTTGTCGCCCATCTTTGTCGAGACTTCCATACTTTTTGACGGCTTCCAATGGTGGCATTTTCCAAACTTTATTGTTGAAGGTAAAAAGCGTAATCATGCTATTCCCTTTTGTTCTATGCGCTTTTAATTCTGCTCCTTCGATATCAGGGTGGGCATTGTTATTTTCGACAATTCCCAAAAGATTTTCTAACGTATAGCCAATTCCTGTTGGACATTTACGTTTTGCGGGGACAAAGCCTAAGGCTTTAATCTTTTGAAAGCTATCTGTAAATTCTTCAATAGTCATTTTGCATATCCAACCTATATTGTATCACGCTATTTTATCTAAAAGTTTATTTTTAAATGCTTTCTCCGACCAAATCCCACCCAACTTTCACAAAGAGCAGTGCCAGGACGAAAAGTATGGCGTATCTGATGATATTTGAGCCTTTTTTGATAGCCAACCCCGCTCCTATGTAGCTTCCGAGTATGCTGAAAGCTCCTGCGGTAAGACCAAGGGCGAGCGATACATATCCGTTGTACAAAAACACGCTCAGGGCGGAGAGATTTGAGGCGAGATTGATGATTTTTGTGTTGCCTGTGGCGGTGCGGGGGTTGATGCAGACTATAGAGATAAATCCAAGAACCATAAACGTACCCGTCCCGGGACCGAAAAATCCGTCATAAAGCCCAACAGTAAACGAGATGATAGCCGAGTATATAAAGGTTTTTTGGCGCGAAAGCGTGCTTGTGCGGGCGTTGAGATTTTTATTTTTGAGTATATAAATAGCTATGAGCGGGAGCAGCGCCATCAAGATTTTGCGCAGTACCTCCTCGTCAGTGTACAACGCCAAATGCGCTCCGATAGCCGAACCAACGAGTGCGGCGGCGATGGAGGGCAGGCAGATAGCCATATCTACAAATCCGTTTTTGTAGTACCTAAACGCCGCTACGGCAGTGCCGATAGTTGATGAGAGTTTGTTTGTACCAAGTGCGAAATGCGGCGGAAGTCCGGCGAAAAGATAAGCCGGCACAGAGATGAGCCCGCCCCCGCCGGCTATGGCGTCTATAAGCCCCGCCAAAAATACAAGAGGGCAAACGATGAGAAATGTGACAAGCTCAGCTTCCACTACAGCGACCAATTTACACGGGCAAGGATATACGCCGCGTACGAAAAAAACGCCAAAAAGACTATCGGGAGGAGCATCACGTCAAATATATAAGTAAACAGCCCTATGCCTCTTTTGAAAATTCCGACGATAGACAAAACGAAAGCGAGTATGAGCAAGACAGGCGTTGAGAAAAACATCACGCTGGTTAAAAAGCTAAATGAGGTTTCGCTGTAGGTCAGAGCAAGCGATATAGAGCCTGCAAATATCACGCAAAACCATAGCAATATCGTTATCTGTGAAGCTTTTCCGAAGTCAAATCTGCGCATCGTCCCAACTACTTTTTTCTGTTTTTTTTCTCTTCTATGCCGCTCATACCAAAGCGCCGATACAACTCTTGCTCTATCATATCGGGGTGTATGTTTTTGCTCACAAGTGCGACTAGAAAGTGAAATACCAAATCCGCCCCTTCGTAGATTATCTCTTTTTCGTCTTTGTCTTTGACCGCAAACGTAAACTCGCTCGCCTCCTCAACCACCTTTTTCAAGAAAGCGTTGTCGCCTTTGCTGAAGAGTTTGGCTACATAAGACGTTTCGGGGTCGGCGCTCTGGCGCTCTTTGATGATGTGGTAGAGTTTGTCTATGACGCCGTAGTGCGGCAGCTCAGCGCTCTTTGCGCTGCTCTCGTCCGGCAGTAGAACATTTTGAAAAAAGCACGTTGGGTTACCTGTGTGGCATGCCGCGCCTTTTTGCTCAACTTTTAAGAGAAGCGTATCGCTGTCACAGTCTAAAAACAGCTCTTTTACGCTTTGTGTGTTGCCGCTGCTCTCGCCCTTTTTCCAGATACGTTGTCGGCTTCTGGAGAAGTAGTGGGCAAGCTTTGTGCCAAGCGTCAAGTTGTAAGCCTCTTCGTTCATATACGCCAACATCAGCACTTCGTTACTCTTGAAGTCTTGAGCGATAACCGGAAGCAGTTTGACCTGCTCCCAGTTGATTTTTATCTCTTTCATTCGCCTGCGCTTACCTGTTTTTGTTTGTTTTTCGTATCAACCCAGATGTTTGGCACAGCTCCTCCGGGAGTCAAAAATATTTGAGCGTCTTTGTTCTCTCTAAGTGCGTCGTTAAATTTCGCCTGCGTTTCTATCTGTCGTAACTGCAACAAGTTTGGAGTCAAGCTTTTGGCTATGACATTGTTGGCGTAAGCGTTGGCTTCGGACTCTATCTTCATAGCGTCAGCCCTACCTTGAGCGTTTACCTTGACAGCGTCCGCTTCGCCTTGAGCGAGTGCGACTCTCTTCTCAGCCTCTTGTTTTGCCTTCTCAACCTCGTATCTTACCTGCTCGGTTTGTTGGCGTGCAAGTTGGATTCTCGCTATCTGGTCTTTGATATTTTCAGGCAGAATAATCTCTCGCAGCTGTACTGACAAAAGCACGACAGGTGCGCCCTTGATAGCCTCAATACGCAATTTTATGCTGTCTTTTATCTCATCTCCAAACGCATTTCGTCTTTGCGGGATATCCTCAGCGTTGTATTTGCCTGCTACCTCACGCACGACTTCACGCACGACGGGGTCTATTATCTTGCTTTCCCAGTTTCTACCCCAAACGGAGATAGTATTTGGCGCATTTGTGCGGTCAAGTTGGTACTGCACCGTCAAGTCTATGTGAAAATCCAAGTTTCGAGCGTCCTTGACGGAGATAGACTCCTGCGGTATGATAGATGACGCTGCTACGGAGTCCCCACCCGTTCTTTGCGTGTTTTGCTGTTCTGTGGAGGTGTAGCTCATCATTCTGACTTTAGCGTCTGTTACGATGATGTCCTGCACAAAAGGGACAAAAAAGTGAAGTCCCGGCTCCAAAGTATTTGGCGAATAGATACCCGTCGTTACCCTGATACCAAGCTCGCCTGAGTTTATGATAGTGAAAGGGCGTGCCACGATGAGCAGCAGTACAATCGCTATGATGATGTATAAAGGGAGTGCTTTTTTACCGTCAAACTGCGGCACTTTGAAGTTAAAATTAGCTCCTCCGCCGTTTTGGTTGTCGCCCCCGCCGCCGTTACCGCGCTTTTTGAAATAATCGTTTAAATCCGCAGGCATATATTTCCTTTGTTATTTGATGTATGTTAAAAAATGCTCAAATGACTTGTCCCTGCCGTAGACAACATCAAAATAAGCGTCCTGAACTCTCTTCGTTACTGCTCCGCGTTTGCCGCTTCCGATAACTCTGCCGTCTACATTGTTGATAGGCGTAACTTCAGCCGCTGTACCCGTGAAAAACGCTTCGTCGGCTATGTATATCTCATCTCTTGAAATGCGTCTGCGCTCAACCGTGATGTTCAACTTTTTGGCTAACTGCAAAACCGTGTCTTGCGTGATGCTCTCAAGTGAATTGTCATTTGGCGGCGTGATAAGTTTGCCATTTCTGACGATGAAAAAGCACTCGCCGCTGCCCTCAGCGACAAACCCCTCATCATCAAGCAGCAGAGCCTCTTCGTATCCGGCGTCAAGTGCCTCAAACTTCGCCATTTGCGAGTTCAGGTAGTTCGCCGCCGCTTTCGCTTTGCCCATCATAGCCTTGACGGAATTTCTTGTAAATGACGAGATTTTGACTTTGATACCCTCAGCCAACCCCTCATCTCCAAGGTAAGCGCCCCATTCCCACGAAGCTATCGCCGTTTGTACAGGCGCTTCTCGGTGATTTACGCCCATGACGCCGTAACCTAAGAATATAATAGGTCGGATATAGACATTTCCGTCATATTTGTTGTTTTTCAAGACTTCTATCTGTGCGCTCTCAAGCTCTTCAAGAGTATATGTTGGTTTTATCGCAACTATCTTGGCGGAGTTGAGCAGCCTTTTCGTGTGGTCGCGCAAACGAAATATAGCCAACCCTTTGTCGGTTTTATAAGCTCTCGTGCCCTCAAAAACGCCGTTTCCATAGTGAAGCGTGTGTGTCAGAACATGAACTTTCGCCTCTTTCCAAGGAACCAGTTTGCCGTCAAACCAGATAAATTCAGACTCTTTTAACATAATACCTATCCTTTAAATGATGTTGATTTTGATAAACATCAATGCTATCTAAAAAATGTTTAAAGGCAGGTTTAAATGAGTTTTTAGCGTGCGAAAATTGGATTTAATTTTTTCAAGTGAGTTTTATTTTAGCGCTCTTTGGCTATAATCCCATTTAAACCAATCAAGAAAGGAGATATATGCCTTACGTAAACATCAAAATCACAAAAGAGGGCGCTACAAAAGAGCAAAAAGCCGAACTCATCAAGGGTGCGACAGAGCTTTTGGTAAGAGTGCTCGGCAAAAATCCAAAAACCACAGTCGTAACGATAGAGGAGCTTGACACGGACAATTGGGGTGTCGGCGGCGAGAGTATCACAGAAGTGAGAAAAAAACAAAAAGGCGAAAAATGATAAATATCGGCGAAAAAGCACCACAATTTAGTCTGAAAAACCAAGACGGCGTGGAGATAAGTCTGAGAGATTTGAAGGGCAAATGGGTAGTTTTGTATTTTTATCCGAAAGATAACACGCCGGGCTGCACCGTTGAGGCTTGCGATTTTAGCGTGGCTTTGCCGGATTTCAAAGAGCTGGGCGCTGTTATTTTGGGCGTTAGTCCGGACAGCCCGAAATCTCATCAGGGTTTTATCCAAAAGCAAAATATCACTTTCACGCTTCTCTCCGACGAGGACACAGAAGTGGCGAAGGCGTACGATGTCTGGAAACTCAAGCAAAATTATGGCAAAGAATATCTGGGCATAGAACGCTCCACATTTTTGATAGACACTGAGGGCAACATAGCGAAAATCTGGCGCAAAGTGAGTGTCAAGGGGCATAGTGATGAGGTGAGAATAGCCCTTGAGGGGTTGATAGGATAACTTTGACTTTTGCATATTTTAACTTTGCTCTTTCGTGTCTATATATCGTTGTTTTCAACTTGGCTTCGTTACATACCAATGCGTATGCGCCTCGCCAAATTTTCAAACTGCCTCATCTATACACAAAAAGCGAAAGTTAAACTTATGCAAATTTGGTAGTTAATTCCCCTCCTGCGGAGGGGTGTCCGTAGGACGGGGTGGTTTTTCTTTGCCCTCTTGTGTCATTGTGAGGAGCGGAGCGACGTAACAATCT
>JAITNC010000005.1 GCA_031290675.1 Campylobacteraceae bacterium
AGAAGTTTAGCGTACCAAACAATCTTTATATCGTCGGTACTATGAACACAGCCGACAGAAGCATAGCCCTGATAGATACGGCTTTGAGGAGAAGATTTGAGTTTGTTGAGATGATGCCAAAACCTGAACTTTTGAGATATATTGAAGGCATAAACCTTCAAGATGTACTTGCAAAAATCAACAAACGCATAGAATATCTGTACGATAGAGACCACACTATCGGGCACGCATATTTTATTGACGTTGAAACAAAAGATGTTTTAGATAATGTATTTAAAAACAAAATCATTCCTCTGCTGCAAGAGTATTTTTATGATGATTGGAAAAAGATATGGCTGGTACTTGGAGATGGTTTTGTAGAAAAAAGAGACGATTTAAACCCTAAAATTTTTAGCAAAAACCTTGAAGATGATTTTGACGATGAGAAGGTTTTTTACAAGATAAAAGACAAGTTTGATTATTCAGAATTTCAATAAATGACAGATGAAAAATCCGATAATTATTAAAGAGTATGATTTTCTGCATTGCAAAGAGGACAAAAGCGAAAATTATATCAAAGAAAAAACATTCAACGCTATTAAAAAATTTGTACTCAAAAACAGTGAAAGCGCGCAATATCTAAAGCCTTGTTGGAAAAAAGGCTTTGGGGAAGTTTTGCAAGCTCAAAACTATGTCGGCATTATCCAGACAAAAGATGGCACGACGATAGAGATACTTCCAAAAATAGCCGATATATCGGACGATGAAAACTGCAATGAGACAAAAAAGATTTTGATAAAAATGCTAAAAACACTCAAAAATTCGCCATTTAAAAATCTTGATACGGCAAATTTAAAAACCAACAAAATGCCGCTTTTGGAGATATTTATCACGATGTTTTTGGAGGAATTATCAAAGCTTATCAGACAGGGATTAAGAAGCGATTATATCGGCAGGGAAGAAAATCTCAAATACTTAAAAGGTAAGCTTGATATAAACGAACATATAAAGCGCAACTATGTCCACAAAGAGCGTTTTTTCGTGAAGTATCAAGAGTTTTTGAGCGATAGAGTAGAAAACAGGCTCATAAAAACAACTCTTGAGTTTTTATACAAGATGTCCCATTCGACCGCAAACCAACAGCATATCAGAGAATTTTTGTTTGTTTTTGATGATATATCTTTGTGCGGAGATGTCAAAACGGCTTTTACAAATATCAAGATAAACAGGCAGTTGGCGCATTATGAGCAGACTTTGTTATGGTGCAAGACGTTTTTACTGCATGATAGTTTTACGCCATATAGCGGAGACGATGTGGCGTTTGCGCTTCTTTTTGATATGAATAAGCTTTTTGAAAGTTATGTCGGGCATTATTTAAGGCAAAAGCCGCTTAGTGTAAAACTTCAAGACAAAACACACTTTTTGGCTTATCAGAACAGTAGCGGCAAATTTAGACTACAACCCGATATAGTGATAACAAGAGAAAACAAGCCTACGATAATAGCCGACACAAAATGGAAAATACTGGGCGAAAACGATTACGTAAACCAAGCCGATATGTACCAACTCTACGCTTACGGCACAAAATATGAAAATTGCAAACGGCTATATCTCATTTATCCAAAATCAGATGTAAAATCTGTCACATACTCTTATCGTGAAGATTTAAATCTAACAACGCTCTTTTTTGACTTGCGAACATCTTCATTTGTTGATGAAGAAACGATAGATTTTCTTCGTTAAATTAAAATTTTTTATCTTTCACTTTGTTTATCCGATGTAAAATATCCAATAGTTTATTTATCAAAAGGTTTTATATGCGTAAAAATGTTATAGATATAGCGAAAACTTGCCTTGGCTGTAAAAAGCCCTCCTGTCAAAAAGGCTGTCCGGTTAGCACTTCTATTCCAGAGATGATAAATCTTTTTTTGGCGGGCGATATCAAAAAAGCGGGAGCTATGCTTTTCGCCAACAATCCGCTCTCCGTCGTCTGTTCCATCGTCTGTCCCCACGAAAAGCACTGTGAGGGGCACTGTGTATTGAACAAGAGAGGTGCGCCTGTGAGCGTGGGGAGTATTGAAAACTACATCTCTGATTTTTATATGAACAACATTCAGTTTGAAAAGCCGCAGTGCAAAGGCAAAAATATCGCTATCATCGGCAGCGGGCCGGCGGGTATATCGCTCGCTTTCATCATGGCGCAACGAGGCTACGGCGTTACGATGTACGACAGCAACGACAAGATAGGCGGCGTGCTGCGATACGGCATACCCGAATTTAGACTTGGCAAAAGTATCCTTGACACGATGTCCGCGAAACTCCAGCAGCTTGGCGTTGTGATAAGACCAAACACGATGATAGGCAAAAATCTCACGCTGGACGACCTTTTTAGAGATGAGTTTGATGTCGTGTTTATCGGCACGGGCGTTTGGTCGCCGAAAAAACTTGGCATCAAAGGCGAAACGCTTGGGAATGTGCATTTTGCGATAGACTACCTCAAAAGCCCCGACGCTTACAATCTCGGCGACAAAGTCGTCGTACTTGGTGCTGGAAATGTCGCTATGGACGTGGCGAGAACCGCCGTGAGGCACAGTTCGCGCGAAGTTACTATCATGTACCGCAAAGGTATGGACGATATGCCGGCTGAGAAACACGAGGTAAATTGCGCCAAGATAGACGGCGTGAGATTTGAACTCTACAAAGAACCTGTTGAGCTCTGTAGCAGCGGCGTCAAATACAGAAGTACAGACGGCAGCGGTGAGAGCGGATTTGAGGAGGCTGACTCCATACTCATCTCCATCAGCCAAGCCCCGAGGGATTTGATAGTCCAAAACAACAAGGGTATCGCCGTGCAGGACAACGGTCTCGTAGTCACGGACGAGAGCGGCAGGACGACGAGAGATGGCGTATTTGCGTCCGGAGATGTCGTAACGGGGGCGAGAACTGTCGTAGAGGCAGTAGCATTCTCAAAACGTGTAGCCAACGCTATGGAGGAGTATTTTGCCAAAGCGTTGTAAAAACAAGGAGTTTAGCGTCTTTTGAACCGTT
>JAITNC010000126.1 GCA_031290675.1 Campylobacteraceae bacterium
TTACTCTTGTTTAATTTATCTAATTATCCAAACCTTCATCGGTATAGTAGCTCTATACAATGCTTGCTTTTGTTATAACAAACTCGTATGTTGCGGCAAATCTGGGGGGGGGGGGGGTAACAAACACCCTTGCCATAACAAGCTTTTAAATCCTCATTTTTGAAAAATTCTACCATAACATTTTATAAAAATCTATTAAAAGAGAAGCGATAATATTGTTTTATTGGTTTTTTTGATAGAATGCGAAATAAATTAAAAAAATGGACGCGTTATCATGACTCAAAACCTAAAAAATAAAATCAACTCCTCGTTCGCTGTAAAAAACTACAAAAAGATTCTTCCGTTTGTGAAGCCGTATTGGGTGAGGGCTGTTATAGCGATGGTCATCACCATACCTATAGGCTCTATGGACGCTATCATCGCTTTGTTGTTGAAGCCGTACATGGATATCGTCCTTGTTGAAAAGTCAGTAGAGGCGACAGCGTATATACCGATACTCATCATCACTTTTAGCTTGTTTCAAAGTTCTTTGAATTACTTAGCGACATACCTCAACACTTGGGTCGGAAGAAAGATGGCAAATGATGTGAAGATGAAATTATTTGACAAACTTATGAATTATGAAGCTGGATTTTTTGACAAAAAAAACTCTGGCGATATACAGTTTCGCTTCAACAACGATGTAGATACAGCGTGCAACGGACTTATCTCGCACCTCAAGCTTTTTGTAACAAGAGTATTTTCATCTGTGGCGTTGATAGGCGTGCTTCTTTACAACTCTTGGCAGTTAGCGCTCATAGCTTTGGCCATCATGTTTGGCGCGTTATATCCGCTCACGACCATCAGAAAACGCATAAAAGAGATAATGAATAAGACGGTTTTCTCGGGCGCGAAAGTCATGACGCACTTCAACGAAGCTTTCAACGGCAACAGAGTTATAACCTCTTACAATTTGAAAGATTATCAAAACAAAAAATTTAAAGAGACGCTGCAGGCGGTCTTCACGCTTGGCATAAAGATGGTGCAAAGAACGGGCATCATGTCGCCGATAATGCATTTTATCGTATCGATAGGCATCGCTCTTGTTATCTGGTACGGAAGTTATCTGATATCATCAGGCGATATAACCCCTGGTAATTTTGTCTCTTTCATAGCCGCTCTTTTGATGCTATATACTCCTATAAAAGCTATTGGCAACAACTTCAATAGCGTGATAATGTCACTCATGGCGATAGAGAGGGTCTTTGAACTTATGGAAGGTGTTCCTGCCGTAAAAAACAGAGAAAATGCTGTAAAACTTGATGAAACAATCAAAAATATAGAGTACAAAAATGTCTCATTTGGCTATGCGGATAAACAATTGGCACTTGATAATATCAGCATCACGATAAACGCCGGCGATACTGTAGCGCTTGTTGGAAATTCGGGCGGCGGTAAAAGCACATTTGTAAGTTTGCTGCCGAGATTTTACGATGTTACAAAAGGCTCCATCAACATAAACGGCATAGACATAAGAGATATAGAACTACACTCTTTGAGGGAAAATATAGCGGTTGTTTTTCAAGACAACTTTCTCTTTTCCGGCACTATACGAGAAAATATCGTCCTAGATAAAACAAATGCGAGCGATCAAGAGATAGATACGGCGATAAAAAGTGCCTGTTTGGACGAGTTTGTAGCAGAGCTTGAAGAAGGGCTTGAAACGCAGACGGGCGAGAGGGGCGTGCTTTTGTCAGGCGGTCAAAAACAGCGTATCGCCATAGCGAGAGCTTTTTTGAAAAACGCACCTATCGTTGTGCTGGACGAGGCGACCTCAGCGCTTGACAACAAATCCGAAGCGGTCGTGCAAAAAGCCATAAATAATCTGATGAAAAACCGAACCGTTATCGTCATAGCACACCGCCTCTCAACCGTCAGAAACGCCGATAAAATCATAGTCGTAAACTACGGCAAGATAGCTGAGAGCGGAACACACGAAGAACTTGTGAGTAAAGATGACGGCATATACGCCTCTTTGTACAGGGCGCAGTTAAAGTAAAATCGTAAAATCTTACTTTAAAGCGTTGATGGAGTTTACTATATCCTCTACGGCGGCGAGTGGATTTTTGGCGTGATATATTGGTCGTCCTACGACGATAAAATCGCACTTGTTTTCATTGGCTGCCTTTATGTCAGCGACACGTTTTTGGTCATCTTTCTCTTCGCTTCCAAACGGTCTTATGCCCGGCGTGAGCGTGAGAAAACCGCCGCTTGTATGCTCTTTTATCATCAGACTTTCATACACCGAACAGACAACGCCGTCCATGCCGCTCTCGTACGTATCTTTGGCAAAAGAGAGCGCTTTTTCCTGTATGCTTTGGTTGTAGACAGCCCAAAATCCGCTCTCATCAAAACTCGTAAGCGCAGTTACTGACAAAACAATCGGACGATTTTTCATCTCCTTTAGCCTGTCCATGACCATCTTCATAGCTATCTTGCCGCTGCTAGCGTGAACGTTGAACATCTCAACGCCAAGTTCCGCCATAGACTCAGCGGCGTCTGCCATAGTATTTGGTATATCGTACAGCTTCAAATCAAGGAAAATCTTGAAATTGTTATTAATACCTTTCAACTCATTTACGATATTTTTACCATCTCTGACAAATGAGCGAAGCCCTACTTTGAGCCAAACATCGCAATCTTTCAAAGACCTCGCCAGAGAGATATTTTCCTTCTCGCTCGGCAAGTCCAAAGCGACGCACAACTTCATGCGATACTCTTTTTGATGGAGTCCAAAACGCCGTTTACAAACTTGGAACTTGTGTCATTTCCAAGCTCTTTGGCAAGCTCTATGGCTTCGTTGATGACGACTGCGCTATCTGTTTTTGTGTACAAAAGCTCGTATGCGCCGAGTCTTAAAAGCGCACGCTCTATAGCCCCCACCTTCTCCAGTTCCCACTCTTTGAGGTATCTGTTGATGGCTTTGTCTATATCGTTTAGGTTGTTTAAAATCCCTTCATAAAGTGCAACAGCGAACTCTTTTTGCTGGTTTCTTATCTTTTTCTCTTCAAAAATCTCATCGCGAAATTTCTCAATACTGTCATTTCCGACGTCCTGCGCGTACAAAAACCCTACTATAGTTTCTCTTACCTGATGACGTGTTGACACTATTAAGCCTTGATGTGTTTGTAAAGACTGATGAGCTCTATAAGCCCTGTCATACTCTCAAAGCCCTTATTTCCGGCTTTGCTTCCCGCACGCTCTATCGCCTGCTCTATCGTGTCCGTGGTCAAAACGCCGAATGTTACGGGTTTTTGGTACTTGAGGGTTACGTTGGCTATGCCTTTTGTAGCTTCAGCCGAAACAAAATCAAAATGCGGAGTTGAGCCTCTTATGACCGCTCCTACGCAGCACACACCGTCATACTTGCCCGTAGCGAGCGCCTTGTCAAGCGCAAAAGGTATCTCAAAAGCACCCGGCACCAAAATCAAATCTAGATTTTTCTCATCTCCGCCGTGTCTTATAAACGCATCTTTAGCCCCCTCGACCAATCTATCTGTGATGATGTGGTTAAATCTGGCGTTTATGATGGCTATCTTTTCGCTTCCTTTTAAGGAGAGCTTTCCTTCTATGATGTTCATATTTTTCCTTTGTAGTATTGCTGAACGCAAAAATTCGTCCAATTATAACAAAATTTACAAGCGCATACATTTAAAAAAATGGCTTTTTAGAAAAATAATAAAAAATATTTACGATACGATTTAAATGAAGTCGTACAATCCCCGCTTTTATTGTATATATTAGGGGGATACATATGAGTATCAATACTACACTGCAATACATCGGACACGACCTGTATCAAACCCAGATCTTGAAAGAGCGCAAGCGTTACGTTGTCTTTTTGCTGCGCTGTTATTTTCGCAAAGCCGAGATGGGCAAATTGCTGGATTTTTTTGGCGCGACGAGCGAGCGGGAGCAGATACTGCGCAAAACTACTTCGTTTGTAGAGCAAACTACACGCAGCTTTTTTTACAAAAAATCCACGTACGGCGAGCGTGCAAATATCGTCAAAAATCACTTGACATATTTGGAGCAAACGCTCAAATACAAGGCTTTAGAAGCGATATATGTCAAAGGCGAGGCGATAAGCGTGTGGGAGGAGAGTTATGGAGATAAAATGTTAAGTTTACAGCTCTCATTTGACGCCGGACAGCGCAAAGAGGGGTGTTTGTCGCTGGTTTTGTCGCTTGAGAGTAAAAACGGCGATGAACGACAGAGGTTGTATCAAATCATATTTTGGTTATCGCCCTCCCCTCACGACAACTCACCCTCTTTGTGGATAGGCGCGCTGCAAGGCTCTCTGGACGCTTGCGATACTATCAGGGAGCTAACAAAAGCTTTTTTTGGCTACAGAACGAAAAATCTCATCTTTTACGGCATCAGAAATGTCGCCAAAATGCTCTCTTGCGAGCATATCTACGCTGTCGCCAATGGCGGGTATTACGCTATGAATAACATCAGGATAGACAGAAAACTCAAAACTTCTTTGGACGAATTTTGGTTAGAGTGCGACGGGGTGCGCTGCGAGGATAAACGGTTTTATGAGATACCGCTTGATGAGAGCCGCAAATCTATGGAAGAGCTGAAATCTCAAAAAAGAGCGCAATACAAAAGACGCTTTGAAAAGTTGGACGAGATATCTGCCGTGATAGAACAAACCTTGAAAGTTTATATCAGGGGACAATGACAATGGGTGTAAAAGTTACATTTTTACACTCAAAAAGCAATATAGAGTATTTATTTGACATTTATGTAAAAATAATAAAAACATATTGTTACTAAAATACACATAATTTAGAACGATAATGTTACCAAAATACTCATTTATTAAAAATATAATATTCAGTTTAACTACATATGTATAATAAAACAAGCGAATAAAGCAAATCCAAATAGAAAGGTGTTAC
>JAITNC010000138.1 GCA_031290675.1 Campylobacteraceae bacterium
TCTTTGAACACGGGCGTGATTTTTTTGGCGTTTTGAAAGAGCGATATAGAGTCTATCTTAAGCTCGCCGTATTGCCCGTCCTCAAGGTAACATACCTCTTTTGCGTGTCCTATCAACGGAGCGTCTGATGAGCCGAAAAACAGCCCGTTTTTGTCGTTTTTGCCGATGATAAGCGGGGCGGTATTTTTGGCGAAAAATATAGAATCCGGAGCTATCGTCGTGATGAGCAAGATAGCATACGCACCCTTCAACGAGAGTATCGTTTTTTCAAACGCTTCGGCTGGTGTTGCGGAGGTTTTGAGGTTGTGTTCAAAAAGATAAACAACGACCTCCGTGTCCGTTTGGCTCAAAAATGTAACGCCTTCTTTAAGCAACATCTCTTTTATCTCACGATAATTTTCTATGATACCGTTGTGGACGATGTACGAATGCTCGCCAAAGTGCGGGTGGGCGTTTATCTCCGTAGGTTTGCCGTGCGTCGCCCACCTCGTGTGTCCTATGCCGATGCCCATACCCTCAGAGGTAAAGTTTTTCGTCTTCTCTTCAAGATTTGTGAGTTTGCCTATGGCTTTGAAGGCTTCTATTTTTCCATCTTTCATCACGGCTATGCCGGCTGAATCGTACCCTCTGTATTCAAGCTCTTTTAGCCCGCCGAGAAGCAGCCTTTTTTTCTCATCGCCGCCTATGTATCCTACTATTCCGCACATCTTTTTTCCTAATATAATAGTTCTATGATATTTTTCACATTATCGCACACTTTACCATCTTTTTCAATTAAAAAAAGGTTTCTGGCTCGGTGTTTTATCGTCTGTATTTTCGCACTCGCTATGTCTATGCCGTACTCGTCAAAAAGCGATATGATGTACGCCATAAGTCCGAGTTGGTCTTTGGCGTTGAGCGTGATTTTGGCGAGGCTTTTTGAGTGATTCCAGTCAAAAACTATCTCGTCCTTGAGTATCACGGGCTTTTTGAGCTGCGTTTTGTTCTCCTTGAAAAACGAATCCTGTATCAAGTTCTCTATGTATCCTATCTCGCCCTCATCGGCTTTTTTGTTAAATTCTATCTTGAAAAACTTTGTATCGCCGTAGAGCTTAAATATATCCATCTGCGCAAGGTCAAAAATGACAAGTTTGCCCAAAAGATAGCCGACATTGAAGTTGATATTTTTCGTGACATTTATGCAGAGATGATTGTCGTTTTCTATCTCGTAAGCGTAGTCTTTCACGCCCTCAGCCTCTTTTGCCAACTCCACTATCTGACTCGGGCTGTACTTGAAAAAGAGCAGATTTGACGAGCTTGAGAGGATTTTGCGCTTTAGGCTTGGGCTTAGTGCCGCAAAGTCGTCGTTTTTTTGCAAAATCTCCTCTTTTTTGAGCCTTCTTGAGGTTTCGTCAAGCAGCGCATTTTTGTCAAACGACGTAGATGTCAGCTCGTACAATTCACGCAAAAATTTAGCGTTAAATCTTGAAAAAGCCTTTGCGCTGACGGCGTTCACATCGCAGTAAGTCAAGATATAGAGCAGCTTCAACGCTTGAAGCGAGCGCAGTTTTGAGGCAAACGACAAAATCACCCTCTCGTTGTAGATATCCTCCCTGTTGGCTATGTTGCTCATCAGCGTGTGGTGTCTTATCAGCAGTTCGCCCATATTTATCTGATTTTCGCTAAGGGAGAGCTTTTGCGCATACGTCTTAAATATCCTCGCCCCAAGCTTGCTGTGGTCTGTGTTTTTGCCCTTGCCCACATCGTGCAAAAGTAGCGCTAGGCGCAGCATCATTTTGCCGTTTTCGCATATATCGTCATACAGAGCTTTGACAAAATTGTCCTCTATATTTTCCAAAAAGTAGAGCGTTTTAAGCGAGTGGATATCTACAGGGAACGTGTGGTAGCCGTCAAATTGGGGTAGATTTATCGTATGCGCCATAGGCTTGATGAGAGCTTGCAGGAGGTTTGATTTGTAAAAAGCGTATAGTATTTGGTTGAGATATTTGCGCTCAAAAAACTGCCTGAAAAGTGAGTAAATCTCTTTGGAATTGTGCGGCGGTATGGAAGTCTTTTTGAGCCAACAGATGACCGAGATATCGTATTTCATCGGCACGTCGTCTAGCTCAAGCAAGAGCTTGAAAACATTTTTGAGCGAGGTTTTTTTCCTGTGAAATGACGTATAAAGCACGCCGCCAAACAGATAAAAGCCGTTTTTATCCCGCGCGGCTCTCGCTTTGGCGATGTTTTTTTTCTCAAATAACAAGGGCGAGGTCAGCCGTCTGATAAAAATCTGCGCCGTTATCTTGAGTATCCACAAACTTTGGAGCGTTTTTTGCGTCAATTGCAGTTCGGCGGTTTTGGTTTTTGTGGGCTTGTAGCCGAGTTTTGCGCTCACGCTTGGCACAAGGTCAAGGTTGAGTACATCTTGCTTTTTGCCCGCACTAAGGTGCAGCGCACTTCTGACACGAAACAAAAATTCAAGCGAGCTTCTAAACTCCCGAAACTCCTCCTCGTTCAGGTATTGCGGTACGAGGTCGTTCAGGCGGCTCGCTCCTATCAACACGTGAGATATCCAAAAAAGCGTATTTGCGTCCCGAAGACCGCCCACGCCGTCTTTGATATTTGGCTCCATAGTGAGAGGAAATTTTTGACTTCTGTTCCTGTAAGCTTCCAATTTTTTCGTGATAAACTCTTTGGGTTCGTACTTTCTTATGCGCAAAAGCTCCCTCTGCGCCTCTGTCCAAAGGTATTTTGAGCCGCACAAAAATCTGGACTCCATCATCGCAGTTTTTATCGTGATGTCGCCATTGCTAGCGTCAAATAGCTCCGAAACTTCGTGCGTTCGGTGTCCGAGCTTCATACCGCTGTCCCACGCAAGATGTAAGATAGCCTTTATGATAGGCTCTATGTTGTAGCCATCGCACTTTTTGTATACTATCATCAAGTCGATATCAGAGTAAACGCAAAGCTCCTCCCTGCCGTAACTTCCAAGCGCTATGAGCGTGATGGGCAGCGTGTTGTACATCGGCACGTACTCTTTGAAAAACACCCGTAGAGTGTATTTGTAGATGATAGATATAAGGTAGTCTATCTTTTTTGTGTGCTTGACCAAAAAGTCTTTGCCCTGATTTTGCGTGAAAATCTCATCAAGCGAGCCAAGATACTGCTTGATGTGGCTTTTGATGAGCTTTGATATCTCAAAATCGCTTTTGTCCAACTCTATGTACTCTTCTATCTCAAACTCTAAATCTTTCATTGTGCTCGCCAAAAATATAAGATATTACATTTTAGCGAAAGTTAGAGGTTTATATGTATATATATTTGAGCAATTGAATAAATTTTACGGAGATTTTGATTTTTATAATTTTTAGCTTGTTATTTTGCATGCCAATAT
>JAITNC010000022.1 GCA_031290675.1 Campylobacteraceae bacterium
GAAGGGGTTTTGCCTTGATGAGCGCAAGGCTCTAAAGTAACATAAAATGTTGAGTTTTTCAGTAAATTTTCGTG
Organism: Campylobacteraceae bacterium; assembly: GCA_031290675.1. Taxonomy (GTDB): domain Bacteria; phylum Campylobacterota; class Campylobacteria; order Campylobacterales; family Campylobacteraceae; genus JAIRKW01. Next base: position 75 of record JAITNC010000022.1, read on the forward strand.
ATTTTTGATGATAAAAGCGTGAAGTTCATTTGGATTTTGCGGAAATTTTAAAAGCGGATTTAGTTTTGCCAGAGCCTGCCTTGAGGCTTCAAGCTCAGCGTGAGCGCACCCTGCCCTCTTGTGTGCCTCGCACGCCAAAAGAGTGCCGTTTTTGTCTGTGATGACACAACCAACGGCTGGATTTGGATAGGTGAGGATTTGATATTTCCACGCCTCATTTATGGCTAAAGATAGATAAAACTCGTCATTTACCATTCAAAATACGTTTTGGCTTTTTTGATATCAGAGTATAAAACTCTCCTCTTTACGCCATCGTTTTCTACCTCAACACCCTCATCATCGGCGCTTTTTATCTCGCCCTCAAAGCTCTCTTCTTCAAGTTTTATCTTGACTTTTTCGCCGATAGAAGCTTTGAAATGCTTTGGAAGTTTCAAGTTGCGCTCAATGCCGGGCGAACTGACTTCAAGATAATACTGCCCCGATACGGGAGGATTTAAATCAAAAATCGGAGAGAGTATTTTGCTTATCTCTTCGCATTTTTCAAGCGTTACGCCGCCCTGCACGCTGATAAGCACACGAAAAACCTTGCGTCCGCTCTCGCTAACGCTTTCTGTATCATAAAGCTCAGCCCCGCAAGAGTTTATAATCTTTTCTATATTTTCAGCCATTTTTTTTCAACTCTTCTTCTATTTTGTCAAATAATTTGTCTATGCGGTTTTGCTCGTCAAGCAAGTCATCAAAATGAAATGTCAAGCTTGGAGCGCGAAACCACCCCTCTTCCAAAGCGCAATAGTTCTGTATATGCCTTTTGACTTTGTTCAGTTTGCTGTATATCTGCGATATCTCGCTCGCCGTGAGTATAGTCTTATCAAGAAAAACCTCAGCATCATAACGCCCCCTGTGACAGACGACTTCAGTCACGCAAAGACCTTTGAGCTGTTCGTCCTCAAGCTGCGACAAAGCCTGAGGTATGAGCTCTTTTAAAACACTTTCAGTTCTTTTTTGCTTGATATCCCGCTGCGTCATAAAACAACCTGCTCCTCTACGTGCTTAAAGCTCTCTATAAAATCGCCCGCTTTGATGTCGTTATAGTTTTCTATGCCTATGCCGCACTCAAAGCCCTTAGCGACCTCTTTGGCGTCGTCTTTGAAGCGTTTGAGCGATAGTATCGTTCCTTCATACACAACAACGCCCTCTCTTATCACTCTCACTTTTGCGCCTCTGTTTATCGCACCGTCAGTTACCATACAACCGGCTATCGCGCCTATCTTAGGCACTACAAAGACTTCTCGCACTTGCGCTTGTCCGAGATTTTCCTCTCTTATGACAGGCGACATCATTCCGCTCAACAAGCCCTTCACGTCATCTATCAAGTTGTAGATAATGTTGTAAGTTTTTATCTCAACGCCAAGAGCTTTTGCTTTCTCTTTTACTACACCCGTAGGTCGTACGTTGAAGCCCAATATAACGCTGTTTGCACTCGCACTCGCCAAAGCTATATCGCTCTCGCTGATACCGCCTATGCCGCTGTGAATGACGTTGATTTTCGTTTCTTCATTGCGCAGTTTTTCCAAACTTCCCTTGATAGCCTCAAGACTGCCGCCAACATCGGCTTTGATGATAACAGGCAACGCTTTGAGCTCGCCCTCAGCTATCATAGCTCCAAGTTCGTCAATAGTAACTTTCGTGGATTTTGAAAGCTCTTTTTGGCGCAAATACTCAGCACGCTTGTTAGCGTACTCTCTGGCTATCTTGTCATTTGCTACTTTTACGACTGTCTCCCCCGCAAGCGGAACTTCGCTAAGTCCGACTATGACGCCGGGTTCGCCCGGGTGTATAGCTTCTATATTTTGTCCTGAAGCGTTGAGAAGAGCTCTTACTTTTCCGTACGCTACGCCCGCTACGACTGTATTTCCAACTCTTAGCGTACCGTTTTCTACTATCACGGTAGCGACAGGGCCTCTGCCTTTTTCCATTGAGCTTTCAACAACAGTAGCTTTAGCATCTCTCGTTTTGTCGGCTTTTAGCTCCATTATCTCGGATTGGAGTAAGATGGTGTCCAAAAGATGTTCTATACCCTCGCCGCTCTTGGCAGATACGTGTATGAACTCATACTCTCCGCCCCAATCTATCGGCATAATCCCAAGTTCGGCAAGCTGTGCTTTGGCTTGGTCTGGATTTGCGGCCGGTTTGTCTATCTTGTTCACCGCTATAATCATAGGAACTTTTGCGGCTTTAGCGTGCGATATAGCCTCAACGGTCTGCGGTTTTACGCCGTCATCAGCCGCTACAACTATGATAACGATGTCCGTTACCTGCGCGCCTCTCGCTCTCATCTCCGTAAACGCTTCGTGGCCCGGTGTGTCTATAAATGTTATCTTTTTGCCGTTTTTTTCTATCATATATGCGCCGACGTGCTGTGTGATACCGCCCGCTTCGCCGCCCGCTACGTTTGCGTTTCTGATATAGTCAAGCAGAGATGTTTTACCGTGGTCAACGTGTCCCATGATGGTGATGACAGGCACACGCTCTTCCATATTGTTGCTGTCTGCTTCGTCATAAGCTTTGACATAGTCAAACTCTTCCTGCTCATTTACGACATTTACCTCTACGCCAAACTCTTCAGCCAAAATCTCAATAGCGTCTTTATCCAAAAAGTCATTTTTCGTTACCATGACGCCAAGCGTGAAGAGGACTTTTATTATCTCGGCGGGTTGTTTGTTCATCTTTTGAGCGAACTCATAAACTCTTATCTCTTCTGCGATATCCACCGCTTTTACTTCAATAGCGACTTTCTCCTCAACTCTTCTTCTGTGCTTTTTGAAGCTTTTGCGCTGAATGCCCTGGTCTAAAAACGGAGTATGTTTGATGGTTTTGACCTGAGCTGGAACTTGAGTTTTGCGCTCCTCATCTCTGGCTTCAAGCTTTATGGTAAAGTCCGGCAATACAACTACATCATCATCAATATCATAACTGCTGTCGCTAAGATTTCTATCGGAGAGGAGGTCTATCTTTGAACCCTCATCTTTTTTGGTTACGATACCTTTTTTAGGTTTTTTCTTTCTGCGTGTTTCGCCGAGCTGCTGCATATTTGACGCCATATTGGCAAACATAGATTCAAGCGAAGGAGCTGATTTGCTGTGTTCTCTGCGTGGTTCTGCTACGCTCGTCTCAACAACTTCCGCTTTTTTCTTTTTAACAAACACAAGCCCTCTGCGCTGTTTGAGGCTGACCTCAGCTAAGGATTCACGTGGCGCAGGCGGAGGCGGCGGAGGCGTTTGTGGCTGGATACTGGGGGTATGTTTTTCTATCGGTTTTTCCTCTTTTTTATGTTGAGCGGCAGCTTGCACACTCTGAGTATGTGGTAAATGTTCTTGTTTGGGAGTTACTTTTGGTGGTTCTACAACATCTTTTTTTGGTTGGCTTTGAGGTTTGAGCGGCTCTTTTTCGTGCTTTGTATCTTTTTGGACTTTTGATACTTGAGTTTGAACTTTTGGTTGAGTTTTTTGCGGAACAACCTCTTTTTTGACAGGTTTATTCTCTTGTTTTTTATTTTCTTGTTTTTTTGGAGCGTTGTCTACGCCTGTCAAAATAAAATTGGCAAGTCTGTCTGCCTCTTCAACACTCAAAGTACTCGCCGGCGCTTTCACATCAAGCCCTAACTGAAGAGCTTTTTCTATAACATCTTTGTTGTTAAATCCAAGCTCGCCGGCTATGTCTATAATTTTTACCTTCTCAACCATTCGCTCTATTCTCCTTCAGATTTTCACCGTTTTTATACGGCAAATTTAGGTTGTATTTTTGATTGATTGTTTTTATAAGTTTCTGCTGGTTGCCATTTAGACAGGTTTCACAGATATAAAAACTTCTCCCATACTTATCAAATGCTCTCAAAACGCCCTCTTTTACTTGAAATCTATTAAGAGATTTTTGTGGTAAACGACTCCTGCAGATTATGCACATACGAACGGGGCTAATTTTTTCGCTCATCATTATACCAAAATTTCTTTTTTTCTAGCTTTGTGTGATAACAAAGCCGTTGTTATCAAACTCAAGAGCTAAAACTTTGAACTCTGTAAACGCCGAGCTGAGCGCATCAAAAAGCCTTTTTGAGTGTTTAACATATGCTAAATTTAAAAAGCTGGAACCACTGCCCGAAAGCGTACTCATCAGAGCTCCATTTTCAAGAGCTACACGTTTTACGTCAAAAAGAGCGGGCAGCATTCCCATTCTCATCTGCTCGTGTATCCGATCTTGCGCCGCTACTTTTAGCATCTCCCAATTTTCACTCATAAACGCCGCACTCAAAAGAGCCGCGTGCGATAAGTTGAAAACTATATCCGCTGTCTTATAACTCTTTGGCAAAAGCTTGCGGGAGCGTTCTGTAGACATAGCGGTATTTGGTATCACAACGATAGCACATATATCTTTAGGAAGCTCTTTTTTCATCATAATAACTTTCTCATTTTCAACTATCGCCGACACAAACCCGCCGTAAACCGATGGCGTGATGTTGTCAGGGTGCGACTCCAACGTAAGCGCACGGTTTAAAACCTGCTCTTTGTCTACGGCGTATCCGGCCATATGATAAGCGGCGGCGATAGCCCCGACTATCACGGACGACGAACTGCCAAGCCCTCGTGAAAATGGAATAGCATTTGTAAACTCAAAGCGAAAATTATCTTTTTTACCCATAAGCTCTTTATATACATCATAAAAAATATTTACAAATGTATTGTTTGTTTTTATGCGTGGTTTGTCGCTCCCCTCGCCTTTTACAGATATGGAAAAATAGCTTGAAGGCTCAATACGTGTTTCATTGTATAACCCAAGAGCAAGCCCTAATGCGTCAAAACCCGGACCTAAATTTGCGCTGGACGCTGGAACTCTAATCTTCACTTGTTAAATCTTCTCCTAAACTGCGGGTAAAATGTATAGCGGCGTGTTGCTTTTGCCAAATCTGCTCCGTTCTAAAACTTCAGGCAGAGTGAAAGGCTTTATAGGTTCGCCGCTGTTTTGTTTCAGAACAATACCCTCTTTTTCTTTAAAAAACCATTGATTGCCGAGAGCTTTGATAGGAGAATTTTGGTTGAACTCAAAGCCGTCGCAAGCATACAGCGGGATATTTAGGGCTATTTGCATACTTCTAAGATAAACAAAACCGACTTTTATCGCCATAAAACTTCCCGGCCCGTTTGCATAAAAAAACTCTTCACACTCAAACTCTTGCAAAATCTCTTTAAATATCTTCGGAAGTGCGTCCGATACGTTTTGTGAACTCTCGTAAGTCTTGATGAGCTTATCGTCTTTGTAGATACCAACAAGCAGCGGCGATGATAGCGCGACAACAAGCACGCTTGACTTAACTCTTATGCGAACACCTTTGCGTACTCTACGGAGCTTGCGAACGTTTTTACTTCATAATTTTGCGGGTTTTTGAGTATCTCTTTTGTGAGCAGATGATTTAGTTTGTGGCTTCCGGCAAATGAGTCATAATTGCCAAGAAGCGGCATACCAAGTAGACACAAATCGCCGATAGCGTCAAGTATTTTGTGGCGCACAAACTCATTTTGAAATCTCAACCCCTCGGGGTTCAGTATCTTTTTTTCGTCCATAATGATAGTATTGTCTAAAGAACCGCCAAGTCCAAGCCCCATACTTCTAAGAGCCTGAGCGTCTTTTAGAAAGCCAAATGTTCTGGCCCTTGCTATATTTTGCAAAAAGTTTTTTTTACTAAACTCATAAGTGTACTCTTGACGTCCGATAGAAGGGTGCTCAAAATCAATGACAAAGTGATAAGTAGGCTTATTTGAAGGGCTTACACGTGAAAATTTATCGCCATCTCTGACTTCAATATCTTTTTTGATAACGATGACTTTTTTACTCTCATCAAGCGTTCGCACGCCCGCCTCGTCAAGCATCATACAAAAACTCATACTGCTGCCGTCCATGACGGGAATCTCAGCGCCGTCTACTATGATTCTGATGTTGTCAATGCCGTAAGAGTTGATAGCAGAGAGTAGATGTTCTATAGTGGAGATACTAGCAGTGGCGTTAAGACCTATGACGGTAGCCATTTGCGTATTTACCACGTTTGAAGGGTACGCAGGTATAGTAGCTCCTATATCTTTACGATAAAATACAATGCCGCTGTTTGCCTCCATAGGCTCAAGTATGATTTGTATAGGCTCGCCTTTATGCAAGCCTATGCCGACACCTTCAACACGATTTTTTATCGTTGTTTGTCTCAAAATATTTCCCTCTTCAAAATAGTCTTTTAAGAATTTATTTTATATTTATACCACATTTTCTCTTAACGACATCCATATATTATTCAAATTTAGCCCGATTCGAAACATTTTTTTTAACTATTGGCATTATTTATAATTTTATTTGCATTGTTTATCAAGTCAAATATATTATCTTGTAGCCATTTTTGGTCAAGCCACTCCTCAGGTCTTACCTCTATGCCTTGAACTACTATACCAAAATGCAGGTGGTCGCCAAACACAAAACCTGTCTTTCCTGTTCTTCCCAAAATTTGTCCGCTTATTATCTCATCGCCCTCGTTCACAGCGATGCTTGAGCAGTGCGCATACAAAGAGTAGACACCGAGTCCGTGGTCTAAGAGTATCATATTGCCGTATATGCCGTTTTCAGCCGCATATGCGACTTTGCCCGGGTTGCTTGCGACTATCTCAGCTTCAGCGGTACTTGCCATATCAAGCCCGAGATGATAAGATTGGCTGACTTTGTTTTGATTGTATTCGTATAACCTAAAGTCTCCAAAACCAGCCACCGTAGCGCCGTTTTTTAGAGGGAAAAATGGTCTTATTCTTGTAAACGGCTTCTCGTGAGTTACCACAGAAGTGATATTTTGAACTGTATCTGCGCTATTTTGTCTTATCTTTTCATTTATAAAAACAAACTGCTCCAAAGGTGTAAGGTCGCTTGTCTCGGCAGGTGCGAAATCTTCAGCGAGCGGCGATACAGAGGAGGTCAAAAAGTTGTCAGTAAGCTTGATCGTTGAGCTTCTATAAGTTTTATCCTGCAGGAAGTATTTTATTTTGCTTCTGGCTACATTTCCAGCCAAATCAGACGCCACGACCTCCGCCGAGAAAGTCTGCTGATTTACAGGCCAAGCCACTATCGCTATATAGTACCCTTTGTCGTTAAAAAGAGAGGCTTGAAACTTTTTGCCGAAATTTGTCTGTATATGCACATCTTTGAGATTTTCATCCTCGGCTTTAAATATCAGTGCGCCGCTGCCACCTTTTGTGATTTTATAAGAGTTTGTAACAACATATACGTTCGGCTGTTTTGTATCGACAATGACGGTAGAGGTCTTGGACGCTTTATTGCCCATAAAAAAGTTCCAAAAGCTCTTGTCTATCACTTCAAAAGTCAAAGTGTATTGGTTTTTTTTGCTGTAAAATCCTGTTTTTGGAAATGTTATATTGAAATCCAACTCTTTTTGCCCACCGTTATACTTTTCGTTTATAAGCGTGATATTATTTTCGCCGTCGCTTATTTGGGCAAGTACACGCTCTATACCATTGCTGTCATTTACCTTCACAAGCAGAGGAGTTTTCAAGTTCCAATATATCTGTTCCTC
>JAITNC010000032.1 GCA_031290675.1 Campylobacteraceae bacterium
CCCGTTAATTTTGATAAAAGTTTGGCTTTTGATTTATTTGATATTTCAAGCGGAAATATATCATCTACGTTTAAACGCTCACCGTTCATTTCGTTATCGTTGCCTTTTATCACTATCGCCCATTCGCCGTTTAGATTTGCGGATTTTAACTCTTCATAAATCTTTTCCGCACTGCCGAAGTAATGGGTTTCATATCTTTTGCTCGCTTCTTTGATGAAAAACATCTCTTTTTCGGGTGCAAAAAGGCTAAGTTCACGGGCAAATTTTAGTATTCTGTGCGTGGACTCGTACAAAACAACGCTGTAGGGAAAAGAGAGTATCTCTTTCAGCTCTTTTTCTCTCGCCTCTTTTTTGTGTGGTAAAAATCCGTGAAAATAAAACTTACTCCCCTCAAAACCGCTTGAAGCGAGTGAGAGCAAAAGCGCATTTGCACCCGGCAGCACTTCGTAAGGTATGTTGTTTTGTTGGGCGAAGCGCACGAGCAAAGCTCCTGGGTCGCTTATACAAGGCATACCCGCGTCGCTCACATACGCCGTGTTTGAACTCAAGAAATCATTTGCATTCAAGCTTTTTATCACATCTTTTTCGTTATGAGAATGCAGTGAGATAAATCTCTGTTCTGTGGTTGGCTGCTCGCCAAATTTCTCGCTTATGAGCATAATAAGTTTTTTTGTAACTCTGGTATCTTCGCAAAAGAGAGTAGGTGTGGAGAGAAGGAGCTTTAAGCTCCTTATAGATATATCTTCAAGATTTCCTATCGGTGTAGGAATAAAATACAGCATTATTTCATATTGTATTTTTTCTTAAACTTCTCTACTCGTCCGGCGGCATCAACGATTTTCTCGCTGCCTGTAAAAAACGGGTGGCAAGAAGAGCAGATGTCTATTCTCATTTCAGACTTATTTGACAAGGTCGTGAAAGTGTTGCCGCAAGCGCACGTTACCGTACACTCTACGTATGAGGGGTGAATCTCTTTTTTCATAATTTTTCCTTTAGTTTTTTAAAAAAATATATTGCCTTCTTTATTATAAATCTAGCGAAAAACAATTAGAAGGGGTGGCATTATATCAAAAAGTTTATAATATTTCAATATTAGATGAGTAATTTTGAGCAAATAGCCACAACTGCGCTCTCGGAACGCAGCGTATTTTCGCACTCAAACCCAACTGTTGTAAATTTTTCAAGCCTCTCCCGCTCTTCTTGCGCAAAACCGCCCTCGCTGCCTACAAGCCAAGTTTTGGGCAGATTTTTGACATTACCAAGTCTGTTTTCACAGAAATCAACCACGCCGATATCGTTATAATTTTGCAAAAAATGCTCAAGCGAGTTAAAAAGCTCAAACTCTATCAAATCTCCCCTTCCGCACTGCTCGCACGAGTTTATCGCTACTCTTTTCAGCTTTTGAAAGTCAAGTTTGAAGTTGCGCTGTGAGTATTTCATGTAAACAAAGATGATTTTTCGCACTCCAAGTTCGTTTAAAAATGGAAGCGTTTTTTCTACTGTCTTTGGCTCAACTACCGCCCACGCTATATTTAAATCCGATGTTTTAGCGGGGGTGTGTTTGGCTTCCACGAGCTCGCACAAAGCGTCCTTTTTGCCTATTTCTACGACTTTGTACGTGTAGAGATACTCATCTTTAAGGTTGCGAAAAAAAAGCGGCTTTTGTGCGTCAAAACGTCTGACTTTAAAGATGTGTGAGTATGTCTCACCTTCTATCTTTATGGTAGGCTGGAGCGCTTTTTCGTGATATACGAACCTCATCTAATGCACGCCCAAAGCATTGAGGAAGATAGCCAAAACTACGAGTATCTCGCAAAGATATTTTTTCCAAAGCAAGCTCTTAAACCGTGTAAAATTGGCTTCTTTTTTGCTTAATTTGCGCATTTTTATTCCACTTATCAAGACGACTATCAGCACAACGATAAAAGCTGCGTCTAAAAGCGTGAAACGCTGTTCTAAAAACAGCCCGACAACAAGGCAAAAAAAGACCACGCTGTAAAAAAGATAATACGTCGGATTTAACAATGAGTAGCGTTTTTTCAAAGAGTTATACTCTTTGGAGGCGAGTGCGATGACAAGCCCCACGAAAGCAGCCAACCCAAACAACAGCATAGCGCCAAAAGCGATGTTAAAAACAAGCGTTATCGTCTCTTGCATTATTTGCCCAAAGTCTGGATATAGCCCGCTACATCGTTGATGTCGCTCTCACTCAAAGGTTTCACGATGGGCGCCATACTCGCTTTCATCTTGCCGCCGTAAGTGCCGCCTTTATAGCCGCTCAACGCCTCAACGATATTTTCCTTGCTCCAGTTTGAGATATCTTGGCTACTGTTCAGGGCTTTTAGATTTGCGGCTTTGCCGTGGCAGACGATACATTTGGCGAAAACTTTTTTGCCGTTGTCGCTTTGCGTTGTTGCCTCTTTTGCCGCTTGGGCGATGTTTTCGGCTTTTTGCACTGCCTGCTCAGCTACTTCTCCCGCTTTTTGCGACGCCTCTTTGGCTATCTCCACGGCGGAATTTACAACCTCATCAGTCACTTTTTTCACATCATCGGCACTTTTTGCGACTATTTCGCTGATATTGCCCGCTTGAAGCGATATATCTTTGCTTATCTCATCAGCTTTTTCAATAGCTTTTGAAGCTGTTTCGCTGACTTGCGAGAGGATATTTTGCGTGCTTTGATTTAAACTCTCAAACACGGGCGAAATCGCACTACTGTCAGACTTTTGCTCTTTATCAGAGCCGCAGCCGCCTAAAAACAAACACGCTAAGAGTAGAACAGTTATGTTTCTCATCTTTTTCCTTTTTATATCAATCTTGGATTTGTGAAATGCTCCCCGTCAAGTATCTTTTGCCAAATATACGGCTGCGACCAATCCTCTTGGACGGCGGTTGAAAATGAAATCTCGCTCGGGTTTATCAAGCCCAAAATCTCGCTGTAAGCGTCTTTGGCGTTCGCTTTGGCGTATCCGTTTTCGGTTTCGTGGACTATGACGCTCTCTATCCTCACTCGCCCCTCGCCGTTCACGAAAACAGTCCTTATCAAAAGCAGGTCAAACATGATAAATATCACTCGTGCAAACTGCTCCGCTGTCGGGTTTACAGGCAGCTCCACCCACCGCTCGGAGTACTTTTTCATAGCCTCAACGTACCCTTCGTCGTCTTTGCTCCAAAGCGTGATAGAGTGGTCAAAACTGTCTATCAAATCCTGCATATGCGTCTTCATAAGTCCAAAGTCGTATACCATTTGAGCGTTATCAAAATTGTCGGATTCAAACAAAACTTCAACTTTGTATGAGTGTCCGTGTATGCTGCTGCGGCACTTTTTGCTTGAACAATTGCGGACTATGTGTGTGTTTTCAAACCTAAATATTTTTCTTATTATCATCTCAAACTCCCCTCTTTTCACCCCACAGGCGAATGTGAATTCTATCTGCGTAATTGTAACCGCTTTTTATGCAAAATGAGATGATATCGTAGCAATTTTTTTCAATTTCCTCACTATTTTTACCAAGCGGCATACAAAAAACGCTCAAATGGGTGTTTTTGATGATGTCATCTATCTGCGATTTGGCTTCGCCGCTTTTTATCATCTCGGCGTCCAAAACAAACTTGAAAAACGCCTCGCGAGCGTGTGCGGCGATGTTTGTGATAGCTGTTTTATTTACCCTTTTCTCGTAGCTTTCGCCCGAGTTTGAGAGTTTCACACTCATGGCAAAACCGACCTCTTTATAAAGTGGAAATTTTTCAAAATCCACATCTATGCTGGCGTTTGTTTCCATAAAAACCTTAAAGCCTTTATCTAAAGAGAGCTTCAAAAAATCATAAAAAATAGGATTTTTGTGGTGTATCAGCGGTTCGCCGCCCGTGATGACAAGGTGCGGCAAACTCGCTGTGCCATAAACCAAAAAGCTTATATGTTCAAACAACTTTTGCGCATCATCATACTCCTCCCAACTGCTTCCAAAATGCTTTTTATCAACCGCATAAAGCGAGTCGCAGCCGACAAGCGTTGAGTTATCAAGCGGCGAAATAAACTCACAGCCAAACCCTTTGCACGAGAGATTGCACCCGCCAAATCTAACGAACAGCGAGGGCGTCCCGACGTATCTTCCCTCGCCTTGAATGCTCAAAAAGCTCTCTACGACAGATATCATCGGCTGCTCACCCGCCGCTTTGGTAAAAAGCACGTGAACTTACTTCGTTCTCGCCCTCTTCACGCCAGCGGTTCTCTTTGGGTTTGTTTTTCAAAACCTCACGCAAAATCTCATCTGTTTTTTTCATATCTCCAACTCTTAGCGCCTCTTTGATACTGAGCGCTTCGTCAAAATAAAGACAAGGTATCAAAAACCCCTCCGCCGTGAGCCTGATACGGTTGCAGCTTTCACAAAAATCGTGCCTGTGAGGGGCGATGATGCCAAATATATATCCGTCTTGCAGCTCAAACAGCTGAGCAGGCGAAGTGTGGTTTTTCTCTATCTCTTTGAACGTATATTTCGCGCTTATTATCCTCTGTATCTCGTGCGAGCTTAGACCTTTGATATATTTGTCGGCGAAGTTGTTTTCCATATATTCTATAAAACGCACCATGATATTTCGCCTCTTCGCATAATCAAAAATATCCAGTATCTCGTCATCATTGACCCCACGCAGCGGCACTGTGTTTATCTTCACACGCATAAAATACCGCTGGGCTTGGTCTATGCCCTCAAGTACTCGCTCAAGTGCGTCCATTTTGGACATCTTGTACACAACGTCCCGTTTGAGGCTGTCAAGAGAAACATTTACACGTTTTAGCCCCGCAACACTGAGCTGTTGCGCCAAATCGCCGAGCAGATAGCCGTTTGTCGTGAGGGCTATATCAACATCAGCCTTATAATCTCTAATCATCTTGATAAAACAGTCTATATCCGGACGTACGAGCGGCTCTCCGCCTGTGATGCGTATCTTGTTCACGCCGCCGTCTATGACCTGCTTGATGAACAAAAACATCTCTTCGTAACTTAGTATATTGTTGTGCGGGACCCACACGAACGGTTTTTCGTTCATACAATAAACACAGCGAAAGTTACATCGCTCAGTCACAGAAACACGCAAATAATCTATCTTTCTTCCGTGAGCGTCTACCAACATATCATTCCTCAAATTGTTTTTCGTTCTATTATACATAAAAGTTGAAAAACTAGTCATTGTCCTTGCTCAATAAACACATATCGGTCAAAAACAGTTGCTATTTTTATACCTATTACTGCCACTACTCCGTCATTGCGGTGAGCCAAAGCCCACGTGTGTCATTGTGAGGAGCGAAGCGACGTGACAATCTCAACTCCTCCGTCATTGCGAGCCGAAGCCCTGAGCTTGCGAAGGGTCTCTCAAGCGTGGCAATCCAGTATTTTGCGTTAGCAAAATACAGCAAACTTGTTTGCTGTTTCTTTCCCCGTTGTAACCGCCAAGCATTGAAGCGTGAAGTCGGATAAAAAGCGAGGACTGTCTGAGCGACTGAGCGAGTTCCGCAGCTCCCGACGTAACGCGAATATGCGCAGGGTATCCAAAGGACAGTTACACTAGGGGGAGTTTCTTTGTTTTACTTTCTTTCGGAAAAGAAAGTAATAAGAGTAAGAGTGAACCAAAAGAGGAAAGAAACCCAATAGAGCTGAGATTGTCACGTCGCTTCGCTCCTCACAATGACACAAAGGGGCGTGTTGTGGCGCAATTCCGCCGTTTTAATACTGGATTGCCACGTTCGCAAGCGAACTCGCAATGACGGGGAGCTGAGATGCTCACGCCTTCGGCGGAGCCATGACATAGAGAGAGGCTTCGTTCACGCATGACAAAAGAAGGCTTCGTTCACGCATGACAATGAGTGGGGCTTTACGCCCGTTTCTTCGTCACTTTTTGAAAATAAACCCATATGCCAAGTATCAAAATCGCCAACTCTATCGGCACAAGATACGCTCTATCCTCATACAGATGAAACACTTTTGTCAGATATTCCACAGCGTAATAACTGCCATACCCCAAAGACAACGCCCATATGATGGCGGCTATGAAGTTCAGCACATTGAACTTGACCATAGGGTATTTTGTAAGTCCAACGGCTATGGGTATGAGCGTTTTGAGTCCGTAAATAAACTTTTTGATGATGATTATCTTGTCGCCCTGTCTTTTCATCAAAAGATGGCTGAGAGCCAATTTTCGCCTGTGCTTTTTCAGATACGGCATAACAGCTGTACGGTTATATCTGCTCAGGCTCGCCAAAACGGCGTC
>JAITNC010000116.1 GCA_031290675.1 Campylobacteraceae bacterium
CGTCATTTATGATTTTATCCCCGTTTTTTGGCAGATGATAGTAGCCGACCTCATTTGAGTTGTACTCCAAAGTCATCTTTTCCCTAAACTTGCTCAGCTTCTTGCTCTCACAGGTTTCAAAATAAATGGTATTTGTAAACACGCTTTTCCCTAAAAATATAATTCTGCTATTTTATATAAATTTTACTTTTCTTGCAAGCTTTTTTAAGTAGTTTTTGTTAAAATTTTCAGATGAGAACTATCGCAAACTCATATTTTGCCCAATATGAAGTAAAAAAGTCAGTATTTATCGCCCACCTAAGCCCGATGAGCGAATTTGAGAGCGTGCGTGAGAAGTTAAAAGCGCAGCACCCAAAAGCCGCCCATATAGTCTGGGCGTACAGATATCTCAATGAGTTTGACCAGATAGTAGAAAACGGCAGCGATGACGGCGAACCCAAAGGCACTTCGGCACAGCCGATACTCAACGTGCTAAGAGGCTTGGAACTTGTGAATGCGGCGGTTTTGATAGTGAGGTATTTTGGCGGCGTCAAGCTCGGCACAGGCGGACTTGTGAGGGCTTACGGCACAGCGGCGAAAAGCGTTTTGGGGGAGGCTGAACTTTTGGTGTATTTGGCTAAAGAGCTTTTTTGTTTTTCGTGCAAATACACTTTCGTACAGCGGGCGGAATACGTTTTGAACAAGCTTGGTGTCGCTTTTGAAGATAGAAGCTTTGAGGCGGAAGAGGTCGCGTGGAGAGTTTTGGTAACACAAGAGCAGAAAGAGGAGCTTTTGAGGTTTTTGGAGGAGATAACACTACGATAAGGGGCGTAAAATGGCAAGCGATATCGGTTTTGTAGATTATGTGATTGACCAGATAAGAACGAGCGATGCGGTAACGTACAAAAAAATGTTCGGCGAATACTTGATATATGTGAACAGCAAGCCGACGGTGCTGGTTTGCGACAATACGGCGTTTGTGAAAGTGCTTGATTGCATAAAACCTTTGATGGAAGATGCGCAAACGGGCTTTCCGTACGAGGGAGCAAAAGAGCATTATATAGTGGATGTGGACGATAGCGAACTGCTATCAAAGTTGGTAGAGGAGATAGAAAAAGTCACACAAGTACCAAAAAAGAGGGCTAAAAAATAAGGGGATTGAAATATGAGCAATAAACAATTTATAAAAACATTTTTTGAAAAAGTTTTAGAAACAGAAGAATATAACGATGATTTTATCCGAAATAGTGTTGATAAAGATTATATTCAGCGTGTGGACGGAAAGAGCTTGGGATACGAGGAATTTGTACAACACATTAAATTGCTTAAAACCAAAATCAGCACTTGCACTATTGAATTTTTGACATTGGTAGAAGAGGGCGAAATCGTGTTTTCAAACCATATCGTTAGTCTGACATTGAAAAACGGAAAGCAAGGGAAATCTCATGTAATCGCTGAATTTCGGATTAGAGATGGGAAATTATATTATTGTGATGAGCTGACTTTTTTGATTGAGGGCAGCGAAAAAGACAAAAATCTGGGTTCAGAGCATTAAAGAAATGCTTACAAGGTAGTTTATCATTGCTTCGCTCGTGAAGCAATCCAGTGGATTGCTACGCCCCGCAAGCGGGCTCGCAATGACGGAGGGTAGGTTAATTTTGAATTAGCGAATATCAAATAACGAAGCGTTGGCACAAAATAGCAAGCAAGAAAACATAAAAGATTAAGTTATAATATTTCAAATTTACAAAATTTTAGCGATGTTAATTTGCACGATAACGAGGCGCAAATGAAGCCCGCGAGCGGTGCGTACATATTAGTACATGAGCGAGCGCGGCGAAATTGCAACGAAATTAGCGTGTAAAAGAACAAGCTAAAAATTGTAAAAGACAAGATATGTTGATGCACTAAAAATTGTAACTTTGTATTATCTCCACTTTACTTAATAGTTGCCAAACTCCTGCGCTGATGATTCCCGCTACGACCCCCGCCAGCAGGTCGTCGCCCATCACCCCAAGACCCCCTTTTACGTCACGGTCAATGCGTCCGATGTAGGAGGGTTTGGTTATGTCAAAGATTCTAAAAAATATCACACAAAGCAGTATCTGCAAAACTCCCGTTGAGAGGCTGCAACATATCGCTATCCAGATGCCAGCCGCTTCGTCTATGACTATTTGAGAGTTGTCGTGCGTGCCGCTTTTTAGCTCAAATCTGTTGATGACGTCTATAGCTACGACGCTTACCAAGATGCACACCAAAAACAGTGAGCTTATCGGCAGCACTTTCAAAAAAAGCCACGCTATTATCGCCGCGAGGATAGTCCCCGCCGTTCCGGGGGCTTTTGGGAAAAGACCTGAATAAAAAAATGTCAAAAACAGCTTTTGCATTTGCGCCCTTATGTGAGTGAAGTCGTCTGATAAAGTTTCATCAGCTCTATGTAAAAATCCTCGTCATTGTGCGTTTCCAAAAGACCCGTGCCGGGGAAAAGGTCTTCGTATATCTGCGTAACATTTTTGAAGCGCTCAGGGTGAATGCTGCTCAAGATGATAGCCGATATATCTTTTCTCATAAGCACGGCAGGGGGCAGGATACCCGCTTGCAAAAGTGCCAAAAGAGATGAGGAGTTGTATCTGATGTGGTGGTGCGTTCCGTGAGGGCAGGTGCGTGCGTTGACGAGCGTGTTGCACTCGTTGCAAAACACAAACTTCGCCACGATGTCTATATCGGGCAAATCATCATAATCATCAAGCACGGTTCTTGCCCTGTTCGCATCATAATACATACCGATACCGCCGTAGTATTCGCTGAACGATAGCTTGCCGCAGCCGAAATTTTTTGCGATAATGCTGTCTATGACGGCGTTTTGAGTGTCGGCATAAACATAAGTGTTGTCAAAAGGTATGATGAGTATGCGGTTTTTGTGTACATAATTTTCCACGAAATAGTGCAGGGTTTTCAGGCGCAGTTCAAACGGCAAAAGCCCCTCTTGGTCGTAAGGCTTGAGTAGAAATATCACGAGCAGCTCGCTCTTTTCAAGCGTTATACGCAAAAGCCTCTCATGCGCCCTGTGAAACGGATTTGCAGCCATCATTATAGCCGAAACTCTTTGCACGCCGAGCGTATTTTTGGCGTCTGTTATCTGCTGTTTGATGTCTTTGACGCTCTGCACCTCAACCGTAAAATCCCCGCTGACCGCCCAATTTCCAAGCCTTTTTAGCAATCGTCTTGTGATGGGGTTGTCAGTGTCTACAGCGCCGAATGTTTTTGTGATTTTTTGTATCTGGTCTACTTCAAAGACTTCGTCTACTATTATCTCGCCGCGCTTTTTACCGTCAAGCACAAGGTTGATTTTCTCGCCTTTTTTCGCGTTTTTGATAGTGTCCTGATTGTGTCTGCCGCTCGGCGTAAATGTAACAGCCATAGGAAAGCGTTTGCCTTTGTAAAGCCCGCTTTTTTCTATCTCGTCAGCCTCCTGTTTGTTCATAAGCTTGTGTACGGGGTGCAAGATGCCCTCCTCAACAAGGCTTAACGTGAAAAGCGCCTCTTTGTCTATAAATAGTTGTTTATCTTTTTTGTATGCCATACCTCTTCCTTCTCTCCCACAAGCTTTTTCTGGATATTCCAAGTTTTTTTGACAACTCCGTATCCGGCAGTTTGTCCTGAAAGTGCGTCAAAACGCTTTTTACATAATCATCAATCGTCAATATATTTAATTTCTCAAAAAAGTTATCATCGCTCTGCAAAACCATACTCTCAAAAGGCGACTCTTCGTTCGGATTTGTAGATGAGATGATGACACGTTTGTTTTCCAAAGTGTTGAACAGTTTGCTCTTGTCGCCGCTCTTCATCTCTTGCAGATTTACAAGATACATCAGCGTGTTAAAATCATTTTTGGCTATTTTGTCAAAGACATTTTGCGAGCTTAATGATATAAAATTTAGATGCTCCTCAAACTCCCTCGCATAGTTGAAAACCATAGCGTCCGTGTGAGTTTGCGTGCTGTTTTTGATAAGCAGCGGAGCGGTTATCTTGCGTGTGATGCTCTGAGATGGGAGCGTGTCTTTGAAAAGGTTGTCTATGTACGCTTTGTAGGTGCGATTTTCCGCCAAAAGCCGCTCGTGCATTTTGAGATGCTGCAATTTGCGCAAAAGCTCCTCCATCATAAAAGGCTTTTGTATATAGTCGCTCGCTCCCGCTTTTATCGGATTTAGTATCGTGTCGCTGCTGATGTAGGATATCATCAGCACTATGATAGAGTTTTTGTGTTTTTCTATGATAGGGTAAAAATTTTGTCCTGATATGTTTGTTGAGAGCAGCACGGCGTCATACTTCTCATTTTTGAGAGCGTCTTTCATGTTTGTTACTATTTCGCACGTATAGCCATTTTCGTAAAGTTTTGATGAGATACTTTGGGCTAAATAGACTTCGTTCTCAACGATTAATATTTTCATCTGATTTCCAATCATAGTATTTTAGCGTAGCTTGGGCTAAAACAGCGACGCCCTCGCACCTTCCTACAAATCCAAGCCCTTCGGTTGTCGTAGCTTTGACATTGATATGCGCGGCTTGTATGTGCAGTATCTCAGAGAGCCTTTTTGATATGGCTTGCTTGTAAGGCGATATCTTTGGTTTTTGAGCCATGACAGTCAAATCGCAGTGTACTATCTCATAACCAACCTTTGTTAAAAAAACGCAAATCTCCTCAAGCATTTTCGTGGAATCTGCATTTTTGTATCTTTTGTCGGTATCCGGAAACCACTCGCCTATATCGCCCGCTCCTGCCGCCCCCAAAAGAGCGTCTATCAAAGCGTGGATAACCACATCTCCGTCAGAGTGCGCCTTAAAGCCGTAACTCTCGTCTATCACCACTCCGCCGAGCAGCATAGGTTTGCCCTCTTCAAAGGCGTGTACATCAAAGCCCGTGCCGCTAAAGCTACCCCCAAAAGGCGGTGTTAGGAGCGAAAGTATGCTGTTTTTCGCAAATGACGATGTCAGCTTCTCAGCCTTTAAGTCGCCTTGTATATACTTTACACTCCCGCCATTTGCCTTGACGATGCTGCTCTCATCGTTAAATCCGCTATTTTTGAGCAGTGCGTCGTTTAATGCGCTCACGAGTGAAAGCTGAGGTGTTTGTATCAGCTTTACTTTTTCTCGTGCTATAACGTCCTCATCGTATATGACAGTGTCGGACACGCCAAGATATGGAGCTACGACATCAGCCTTCTCGACCTCCGATAGCAGCCTCTCCACAAGCGTTTTTGGTACGCAAGCTCTCGCCGCGTCGCTCACTAAGACGTATTTTGATGTTACGTACTGCAAAGCGTTTATCAGCGAAGCCTCTCTTGTGGAGCCGCCTTTGATGATTTTGGCATTTGAAAATTTGTACATAAACTCAAGTTCGTTTGCATTGCCCGCTACGATGACATCTGCGAAATCGTAACACGAGGCGAGCTCGGTTGTTACGTAATGCCACAGCGGCACATCTCCGACCCGCAGCCACTGTTTTTTTGTCTTAACGCCGAAACGCGAGGAGTCGCCTGCGCTAAGAACTATCAAAGAGATATCGCTCAAAGATATTCCTTTTATCATAAGTGTTACGATATTATACAAGCTACAAGCTTTTTTTTATCTTTTTTGTGTTACATTCCCGCCCCTTAGGGTATGATTATTATATAAAATGTACACTCACACCAAAACAGGAGTTTCCAATGTTAAGTGAAAACGACATCAAGGAGAGGTTATCAAGCGTTATATATCCGGGCTTTGAGAAGGATATCGTAACTTTTGGTTTCGTAAAACGTATAGAGATAAAAGGCGAAAAAGTTTTTGTTGATATAGAGATAGTGTCGGCAAATCCGGACATTGCCAAAGAGGTTGAGGCAAACGCCAAAGCGGCTCTTGATGCTCTTCGCGTGCAAAGTCAAGTGCTCGTCAGACAACCAAAAGCACCGGAGCAAAAAAGTAACACCCAATCAGGCAAAAATATAGCCTCCCACATCAAAAATTTTGTTATGATAAGTTCCGGCAAAGGCGGCGTCGGCAAGTCCACCACAACAGTCAATCTCGCCCTTGCACTCTCATCGCAGGGCAAAAAAGTAGGCATTTTGGACGCTGATATATACGGTCCAAATATCCCAAGAATGTTAGGTGTGGTAGGGCAAAAACCGGAAGTCATCGGCGAAAAGCTCAAACCCATCAAAGTTTACGGCGTAGAGATGATGAGTATGGGCGTTTTGATGGGCGAGGGGCAGTCTTTGATATGGCGCGGGGCTATGATTATGAAGGCTATAGAGCAGCTTTTGCGAGATGTTTTGTGGAGCGATTTGGATATATTGTTTATAGATATGCCACCCGGCACTGGCGACGCACAGCTCACTTTAGCCCAGAGCGTGCCTGTAACTTGCGGAGTTTGTGTAACCACGCCGCAGACGGTCGCACTTGATGATGCCCTAAGAAGCCTTGATATGTTCAAAAAACTACATATCCCGATAGCCGGCATAGTTGAAAATATGAGCGGATTTATATGTCCCGATAACGGCAAAGAGTACGATATATTTGGCAAAGGCACGACAGAACCATTGGCAGAAGCGTACGATACGGACATCTTGGCGCAGATACCCATAGAGCCTTCCATCAGAGAAGGGGGAGATGAGGGCAAGCCGATAGTTCTAAACGCTCAAGGTGCGGTAAGTGCGCAAAGATACCAAAAAGGTGCTGCTCTTTTGTGGGAAAAGATAGAGCGTGTGAACAAAGACGGAGCTGCTGACAACAGCGAAATACAGCCTGTCAGTGGAAAAAGCGGCTGTTCGCACTAAAAATTTATCTTAAGTGAAAATGCAAAACAAATAGTGTAATATAAGTAGTGAATACAATATATTTTAAAGGGGATTATAGAATGGCTATCAAACCAATAGAGAATGAAAAAGCATTTAAAGAGCTTGTTGAAGAAGTGAAAAAAAGCGGCGGTTATCGCGACCCTATCGGATTTGGCATCACGAAAGTGGACAGAGGGCAGCTCAATGACGACAAGATATTGCAAGCGACTTATCCTGTCGTAAACTGGAAAGAAAACTACGGAAGTGCGGCAGCTTTTATCGCCGCTTTGCGGGAGTGCAACATAGAGGTTGATTTTTCCAAGAGCGAATTTGTGTGCGACATCAAAAAGAAATTTGTCAAAAACGCCCTCAACATCTTTAACCCATACATAGAAGACGCTCTTGGCGACAAACACCGCAACGTACAGGTGATAAAGCACCTCAACTACATAGCCCAAAGTGAAGGACTTGACAACAATTTCAAACTGGTTTTCATCTTTGATGACGCCGCTCCACAGTCTGTAGAAACGACATATCTCAAACTCTACGCTCTATCACTGGGCTATGCCCCTTTGCGCTCGCTAAATCTGAGCGGTATATTTGGCATACTTGAAAATGTCGCTTGGTCGGTCAATATCCCCATAGAGCTTGACTGGCTCAAAGCGAACGAGATAGAGCTAAAACTTGAGGGGGCGTATCCGTTTATCAACTCGGTAGACAAGTTCCCGCGATTTTTACAACACGTGATACCAGCCGACAAAGTGCGCATACTTGACGCTTCAAAAGTCAGAATGGGCGCACAACTTGCCGCAGGAACAGCCGTAATGCCCGGAGCGAGTTATATCAACTTCAACGCCGGAACAACGGGCGCTGTTATGGTAGAGGGGCGCATCAGCTCGTCAGTCGTGGTAGGCGAGGGCAGCGACGTAGGCGGCGGAGCGAGCATACTCGGCGTGCTAAGCGGCACGAACGGCAATCCCGTATCTATCGGCAAAAATACACTTCTTGGGGCGAACTCCGTCACGGGCATACCTCTTGGGGACGGCTGCATCGTAGACGCCGGCTTGGCGATACTTGAGGGGACGAAAGTATTTATCTCCAAAGAGCAGTTAAACCTCATACTTGAGATAAATCCCGACTTCAAATACAAACCATCAGACGACATCAAAGCTTATATCATCAAAGCTATAGAGCTTTCATCTCTCAACGGACTGCATTTCAGACAAGAGAGCCAGACGGGGAAGATATTTGTGAATAGGTCTAACCGCAAAGTAGTGTTGAACGCAGCTTTGCATTAACCTCTCAGCGTCATTGCGAGCTTGTACTCAAGCGTGGCAATCCATGTTTTACGGAGATTTTACTTCAAGGCTTCGCCCATTTTGTAAAATCTCCTAACCTTATCTTTTACAATTTTTAGCTTGTCATTTCACACGCTAACTTCGTTGCAATTTCGCCGCGCTCGCTCGTCGAACCAGTACGTAGCACCGCTCGCGGGCTTCATTTGCGCCTCGTTAGCGTGCAAAATTACGTCGCTAAAATCTTGTAAACTTAGCTTTCTCAACTTTTGCATATTTTAACTTTGTCTTTCGTGCCCATATATCGTTGTTTTCAACTTGGCTTCGTTACATACCAGTGCGTATGCGCCTCGCCAAATTTTCAAACTGCCTCATCTATACACAAAAAGCTAAAGTTAAAATTATGCAAATTTGGCAGTTAATTCCCCTCTGTGGAGGGGGGAGCGAAGGGCGGGGTGGTTTTATCTTACGTGGTTTGCTTTCAATTTCAAATTACCCCCTCCATCATTGCGAGAGAGCTTGCGAACGTGGCAATCCAGTATTAACACAGTGGTATTGCGCCACACACACTCTTGTGTCATTGCGAGTTTGCGTCAGCAAACGTGGCAATCTCAGCTCT
>JAITNC010000170.1 GCA_031290675.1 Campylobacteraceae bacterium
AATGAGTTAAAAATCGTAAAAAAATGAGATTGTTAAAAGTAAGAAGAAAGTATGGCGGAGCGCTTCCCCCCGCCGTGAGTAACTTCAACCTGATATGATATACCAAATCTTGCTACTTGCTCATAAACAGAAGTATAGTCAAAGAAAGCTTAAAATTTGATTAGTTATTGACTTTGGCGTTTTTAAAGAAAAATCTTACTATAGCCAATAAAAAATAGTACGCATCAACGATATACAAATTATTTTGATAATACAGTCTATTTCTCGTAAAGCGCCTTGAGAACAACGTTTTCAACTCTTTGTAGCAATGGTATTTCATCTTTTGGCTCGTGCAGATTTCGTTAAAAACCAACAAAGACGACACAAAATCGCCAACAGTTTGATTTTTGAGCAGCTCTTCTATCTTTTGATTGTCTATATTTTTGAAGCACTCTATTTGCTTATTA
The DNA here is from genome assembly GCA_031290675.1 of Campylobacteraceae bacterium. GTDB lineage: Bacteria > Campylobacterota > Campylobacteria > Campylobacterales > Campylobacteraceae > JAIRKW01. The sequence goes on from JAITNC010000170.1 coordinate 447, forward strand.
AATATAGAATGCCTGTTTGAAATCAGATAATTATAACTGTTTTTGGGGCAATCCGATATCCTTGTTTTCAACGAATGCAGCAGGCAATTGTCGTGTGCGGCGGCATTTCTGAGGCATTGAACTCTAAATATATTGTCTTTGGTGGATTTGTATTTTTTGTTTGGATAAAGCTTGTAAAAATAGTCATAAAATCGCTTCAAATGCCCAAACTGTATCACCTCTACAAAAGCCCAAATCGGATAACCCTGCAAGTGGTATTTTTTTATTATTTGGAAACTTGGCTGTTGGTTATTTGTAGAGTGTAAAAAAATTTTCTGCAAAAAAGCTTTGCACTCTTTGCCGTCAGGCGTGCCAAAAAAGCCCTCTATGACGTCGTATCCATCGGATTTGGTATTATTAAAGTCTGCTATGAGTTTGGTTTTTAGCACGTGCTCTATGTCAAGAGTAAGTCTTGTGATAAACCTCCTAAAGTGCATATCTATCGTGGACAAATCAACCAAATAGGCAAATTCCAAATCGTGATATTTGTCGTTAATCTTATTATAATTTTTGCAATAAGATTTTATTCTGAAAAAATAACTGTTTTGTATCAAAAAGTTTTCAGCTTTTTGTTCATTTGTTATGTTAAAAGTGATGCCTTTCTCTTTTAGTTTGGCAATCTGACCATTAACAGATAATTTTACTTTTTCTTGATTTGACAAAAATGCCCCCTACTTTTTTAGTCTATCTTCAGCACCGTCAAAAACGCCTCTTGCGGCAGTTGTACCTTTCCTATCGCTTTCATTCGTTTTTTGCCCTCTTTTTGCTTTTCAAGCAGTTTTCTTTTTCTCGTGATGTCGCCGCCGTAGCATTTTGCAGTTACGTTTTTGCCCATTGATTTGACCGTTTCGCGCGCTATGATTTTGCTGCCGACACTCGCCTGTATCGCCACTTCAAACAGCTGCCTCGGGACTATCTCTTTCATCGCGCTTACAAACTCTCTGCCTTTGCTTATCGCCTTGTCGTTTGAGATGATGATAGAAAGAGCGTCCACTATCTCGCCAGCCACCCGTACGTCAAGCTTCACAAGATTTCCACTGCGGTAACCCGAAGGCTCATAATCAAAACTCGCATACCCTTTTGTGGCGGACTTGAGCTTGTCGTAAAAATCCATCACTATCTCATTCATCGGTATGTCATACTCCAGCAGTACACGTGTTTCGTTCAGATAATCCATCTTTGTCTGAATGCCGCGCTTGTTATTTATAAGTGTGATGACATTGCCCAAAAACTCGCTCGGAGTTATAACCGTAGCTTTCACATACGGCTCTTCTATGACGCTTATCTCGTTCACGGCGGGAAGTTCGCTTGGATTTTGTATGGATATCTCGCTGCCGTCTGTTTTTTTGACTTTGTATGTAACCGTCGGGGCAGTCGCTATCAAGTCAAGGTCAAACTCTCGCTCAAGCCTCTCTTTGACGACTTCCATATGCAAAAGTCCCAAAAATCCCACCCTAAAGCCAAAGCCCAAAGCTGCCGAAGTTTCCGGCTCATAACTGATACTTGAGTCGTTGAGTTTTAGCTTTTCAAGGGCGTCCCTCATCTCCTCAAATTTGTCCGTTTCTATCGGGTAGAGTCCCGCAAATACAAAAGGTTTGGCCTCTTTGAAGCCGTGTATAGCGTCTTTTGTGGGTCGTTTGGCGTCTGTTATCGTATCTCCGACTTTGGCGTCGCTGACATTTTTAAGCCCCAAGATGACTATGCCTATCTCGCCTGTTTTGATGATATCGGTTTTTACGGGATTTAGCGGGTGCGGGTACATAAGCCCCAACACTTCGTGCTTTTTGCTTGTCCCCATCACAAGCACTTCCTGCCCTTTTTTGATAGAGCCGTCATACACACGCACGAGCGCCAACGCCCCCAGATAGTTATCAAACCAACTATCATAGATGAGCGCTTTGGCAGGTGCGTTTTCATCGCCTTTTGGGGCGGGAATCTTCTCTATGATGGCGTCTAGCAGCTCTTTTATACCTATGCCGTTTTTCGCACTCACGGCAAGAGCCTGCGAGCAGTCAAGCCCGATGATATGTTCTATCTCATCGCAAACTCGTTTCGGGTCGGCGGCGGGAAGGTCTATCTTGTTGATGACGGGAATAAGCTCCAGATTGTTCTCAAAAGCTATGTAAACGTTGGCGATAGTCTGCGCCTCAACGCCCTGTGAAGCGTCCACGACCAACAGCGCACCCTCAGACGAAGCCAAAGAGCGGCTTACCTCGTACGAAAAGTCCACGTGGCCCGGTGTGTCTATAAGATTTAGCGTGTATGGCGTGCCGTCTTTCACATAAGTCAAATGCACGCTTTGAGCTTTTATCGTGATACCACGCTCTTTTTCTATGTCCATAGTGTCCATCATCTGGGCGTGCATCTCTCGCTGGCTTACGGCGCCGCACTCTTGTATCAGCCTGTCGGCGAGCGTGCTTTTTCCGTGGTCAATATGAGCTATAATGGAGAAATTTCTAATATTTTTTTGCATAAAATTCCAAAATCAAGAAAATAAGCCGTTCACACTCTCGTTGTGATAAACTCTTCTGATAACTTCAGCGAACAGCGGAGCGACTGAAAGCACCCTTATCTTCGGGTCTTCCTGCTTGAGAGGAATAGTATCTGTAACCACAAGCTCGTCAAGCTCATCGCCTCTTATCTTTTCGTACGCCGCACCGGAGAGTACAGGGTGTGTACAGCAAGCCATAACGCTCACTGCGCCTTTTTGTTTCAAAGCGGCGGCGGCTTTCACGATAGTGCCGGCGGTGTCTATCATATCGTCCACCAAAATGATATTTTTCCCCTCAACATCGCCGATGATATTCATCACTTCGGACTCGTTCGCTTTTTCACGGCGTTTGTCCACGATGACTATGTCTACATTTAGCTTTTTCGCAAACGCTCTCGCTCTTGCGATACCGCCTATGTCGGGGCTCGCCACGATAGGATTTTTAAAATTTTTCTGTATTACGTAGTTGTAAAAAGCTACCGAACCGTAAAGATTGTCCACAGGAATATCAAAAAATCCCTGTATCTGTCCGGCGTGCAAGTCTATCGTAACGACACGGTTTATGCCCGCAGCTTGTATCATATTTGCCACAAGTTTCGCCGTGATAGGCACTCTTGGAGCGGCTTTCCTGTCTTGTCTGGCATAACCAAAATACGGCACCACAGCCGTTATGGAGTTAGCAGAACTGCGCCTTAGAGCGTCTGTAAGTATGAGAAGTTCCATAAGATTGTTGTTTGCGGGGGAACAGGTTGATTGTATGATAAATATATCTTTTCCACGCACGCTTTCGCTGATTTGCACGCTTATCTCGCCATCGCTGAAAGTATGCACGTGAGCGTCAGAGAGGGGAAGCGAGAGATTTTTCGCGACTTGTTTAGCAAACTCAAGGTTGGCTGTTCCTGCAAAAACTTTATAGCCTCGCATTATAATCCTTTTAGAAATACATAGATGAAGTGCAAGATTTTAGCCAATAAGGACTTAAAATTCCATATCGTTTT
>JAITNC010000208.1 GCA_031290675.1 Campylobacteraceae bacterium
CACGACACCTTGACATCGCCAAGACCTGCTTTTTTGATATTTTTATCCAATAGTTTATGCTCTTCCAAAACTATAAACGACAAATACGCAAGTCCATACTGTTTTGCGATACGAAGCTCGCTCTGCTCGGCTTTCGCATACATAAGAAGAAATATAAACGCGAAAGTTATTAAAAATAGTTTTTTCATTTTTTAACTCCTTTGCTTACTTGTAATCAGTCTCAAAAACAGCGTCAAAAAACAGCTCTCTTTGGGTTGGTTTGCTTTTTATCGCACCTGTTTCGTACAAGAAATCACTAAATTTTGTAACACCATCAGGTTTTAAGCCAAACTCCAAATTTCCGCTTTGAAGTATTGACAACAATAACTCAGGGGACTCTTTGGATTTTTCAGATTTGATATACAAAGCTATAGCCTCTTTTTGGTGGCTGTCTATCCAAGTAGTAGCCTCATTGAGTGCCTTTAGAAAAACTCTTATCGTTTTTGGGTTGTTATCATAAAACTCTTGCGTCGTTGAGTAAAGACCTGAGGTAATGCCGCTGCCGACAACATCAGCCGAGCTTAAAATCTTATGTATATTTGGATTTTGCAGCTCAACGCTTGTAAACGGTTCGCTTCCAAAATGTGCCGTCACCTCAGACTTTGGTGAAGTTAGAGAGATAAGAGCGTCCGGACTGCTGAGCGTGATAGTCAGGTGGTCAAATTTGTCATAATTTTTGATACCAAACTCTTTCGCCGTAGCTATCTGCAATATCAAAGACTGTATAGAGATTTTAGCCGCAGGGAGGGCTATTCTGTCGCTTTCGCTCAAATCACGTATACTTTTGACATTTGGATTTGACGAAACCAAATCAAAGTTTTGTTTGCTTGACGCAGATATGGCTTTTACTTTGCCCTTTGTTTTATCCCAAAGTCTGACAAACGGCGCAACGCCATTTGAATTGATATGCACGCTGCCTGAGAGAAGAGCCTCATTTGTAGCAGCTCCTCCGGCTAACGTGAGATACTCTATCTTGATATCTCCAAGTCCTGCCTCTTTGGCATACTTTTGGAAAAGATTTTTGTCGTTTATGACGATAAACGGCAGCGTACTAAGCCCGTGTTGTCTGCTTAGTTTAAAGACGCTCACTTCGCCAAACGCCTCAACTCCAAATAACGCCGATAATAAAAACAGCAAAAACAGTTTTTTCATTTTTTCAGATCCTTATTTTATGTTTATTTATAATCAGTCTCAAAAAGAGCGTCGAAAAATAGATCTCTTTGAGTTGGTTTGCTTTTAATCGCTCCAGTTTCGTACAAAAAGTCGCTATATTTCGTAAGATTGGAGGGTCGCAACTTAAAGTCCGCATCATCTCTTTGAAGTACTGACAATAACAACTCAGGGGACTCTTTGGATTTTTCAACTCTTATATACAAGTCTATAGCCTCTTTTGGGTGGCTCTCTATCCAATTTGTAGCCTCATTTATCGCTCTTAGAAAAACTCTTATCAATTTGGGATTGTTGTCATAAAACTCTTGCGTTGTTGAGTAGATACCTGAGGTAGTGTCTTTGCCGACAATATCATTGGAAGTTAAAACCGTATGTATATTTGGATGTTGCAGCTCAACACTTACAAACGGTTCTTGCCCAAAATGCGCCGTTATCTCAGACTTGGGTGAAGTTATGGATATCAAAGCGTCGGGATTGCCCAAAGATACAGTCAAATGGTCAAGTTTGTCATAATTTTTGATACCAAACTCTTTTGCGGCAGCTATCTGCAATATCAAAGATTGTAGGGAGACTTTAGCCGCAGGGAGGGCTATTCTGTCATTTTCAGTAAAATCGCGTATGCTTTTGACATTTGGATTTGATGTGACCAAACTAACCCTCGATTTGCCTGATGCAGCTATAGCTTTTACTTTGCCTTTTGTCTTATCCCAAAGTCTGACAAACGGCGCAACGCCATTTGTGTTTATATGCACGCTGCCGGAAAGAAGAGCCTCGTTTGTAGCAGCTCCTCCAGTCAATGTGAGATACTCGACCTTTATATCTCCAAGTCCTGCCTCTTTGGCGTACTTTTGAAAAAGGTTATTCTCGTTTATGACAAGAAATGGCAGTGTACCAAGTCCATATTGCCTGCTTATCTTAAAGACGCTTACTTCGCCAAACGCCTCAACTCCAAATAACGCCAACAACACAAATGATAAAAACAGTTTTCTCATTTTCTCAACTCCTTTGTTTATTTATAATCAGTCTCAAAAACAGCGTCAAAAAATAGCTCTCTTTGGGACGGTTTGCTTTTTATCGCTCCCGTTTCGTACAAGAAATCACTAAATTTTGTAACACCATCAGGTTTTAAGCTAAACTCCAAATTTCCGCTTTGAAGTATCGACAACAACAACTCGGGGGACTCTTTGGATTTTTCAGATTTGATATACAAAGCTATAGCCTCTTTTTGGTGGCTGTCTATCCAAGTGATGGCCTCGTTAAGCGCTTTTAGAAAAACTCTTATCGTTTTTGGGTTGTTGTCATAAAACTCTTGCGTTGTTGAGTAAAGACCCGTAGTAATGCCGCTGCCAACAACATCGGACGATCTTAAAATCGTATGTATATTTGGATACTGCAACTCAACGCTCGTAAACGGTTCACTTCCAAAATGCGCCGTTACCTCAGACTTGGGTGAAGTTATAGAGATGAGAGCGTCCGGACTGCTGAGCGTAACGCTCAAGTGGTCAAATTTGTCATAATTTTTGATACCAAACTCTTTTGCCGTAGCTATCTGCAATATCAAAGACTGTATAGATATCTTAGCCGCAGGGAGGGCTATTCTGTCGTTTTCGCTCAAATCACGTATACTTTTGACATTTGGGTTTGACGAAACCAAATCAAAATTTTGTTTGCCTGAGGATGATATGGCTTTCACTTTGCCTTTTGTTTTATCCCAAAGTCTTACAAACGGTGCAACTCCGTTTGAATTGATATGCACACTGCCTGAGAGAAGAGCCTCATTTGTGGCAGCTCCTCCGGCCAGCGTGAGCCACTCTATCTTGATATCTCCAAGACCCGCTTCTTTAGCATACTTTTGGAAAAGGTTCTTGTCGTTTATGACGATAAACGGCAGTGTACCAAGTCCATGCTGTCTGCTTAGCTTAAAGACGCTTACTTCTCCAAACGCCTCAACTCCAAATAACACCAGTAATGCAAATGACAAAAATACTTTTCTCATTTTCTTAACTCCTTTGTTTATTTATAATCAGTCTCAAAAATAGCGTCAAAAAATAGCTCTCTTTGAGTTGGTTTGCTTTTAATCGCTCCGGTTTCGTACAAAAAGTCGCTAAATTTTGTAATGCCGGAAGGTTTTAGGCTAAACTCCACATCTCCTCTTTGAAGTATCGACAATAACAACTCGGGGGATTCTTTGGATTTCTCGGCTCTGATATACAAATCTATAGCCTCTTTTTGGTGGCTGTCTATCCAAGTTATAGCTTCGTTGAGTGCCTTTAGAAAAACTCTTATCGTTTTTGGGTTGTTGTCATAAAACTCTTGTGTTGTTGAGTAAAGACCGGTAGTAACACCTCTGCCAACAACATCAGCCGAGCTTAAAACCTTATGTATATTTGGATACTGCAACTCAACGCTTGTAAACGGTTCATTTGAAAAATGCGCCGTTACCTCGGACTTTGGTGAAGTTAGAGATATAAGAGCGTCCGGATTGCTGAGCGTGATAGTCAAATGGTCAAATTTGTCATAATTTTTGATACCAAACTCTTTGGCCGTAGCTATCTGCAATATCAAAGACTGTATAGATATCTTAGCCGCAGGAAGGGCTACTCTGTCGTCTGCGCTCAAATCACGTATATTTTTGACATTTGGATTTGACGAAACTAACTCAAGTGTCTGTTTGCCTGACGCAGCTATGGCTTTCACCTTGCCCTTTGTCTTATCCCAAAGCCTGGTAAAAGGTGCGACTCCGTTTGAATTGATATGTACACTGCTGGAAAGAAGAGCCTCATTTGTGGCAGCTCCCCCAGCCAATGTGAGCCACTCTATCTTGATATCTCCAAGTCCTGCCTCTTTGGCGTACTTTTGGAAAAGATTTTTATCGTTTATGACGATAAATGGCAACGTGTCAAGTCCATATTGCCTGCTTATCTTAAAGACGCTTACTTCGCCAAACGCCTCAACTCCAAATAACACCAGTAATGCAAATGATAAAAATACTTTTCTCATTTTTTCAACTCCTTTTTTTTGGAAATCTCATCAAAAAATAGCTCTTCTTGGGTTGGTTTGCTTTTTATCGCACCCGTTTCATACAAAAAGTCGCTAAAAACAGTAACATTTTTGAACTTTGTAGAGTAAACAATACTATCGCTATTGATAATATCGTATACCAGATCTAAAGGCTCTTTTGAATTTGAAGCTTTAACATAAAGTTCGGCAGCAGCTTTTTTATTGGCATTTATCCACTCATTTGCTTCATCAAGTGAGTCTATCAAAACTCTCGCAAGCTTTGGATTTTCAGTGTAAAATTTCTCAGTTGCCGAGATGAGATTTATACTTCCGCCACCCAACACTTCGTCAGCGCTCAAAACTTTGTGTATATTGGCGTTTTTAAGTTCTATGCTTGAAAATGGTTCTTGCCCAAAATGAGCCGTTATTTCAGATCTACCAGAAGTCAGAGCGATAAGCGCGTCTGGGTGCTTCAAAGCCACAGTCAAATGGTCAAATTTGTCATAATTTTTGATACCAAACTCTTTTGCGGCGGCTATTTGCAGAAGTAATGCTTGCGTTGATACCTTAACCGAAGGTAGGGCTATCTTGTCATTGGGCGTAAAATCTTTAAGACTTTTTATATTGGGATTTGCTGTAAGAAGCACTATATTTTGACTCACAAGAGAAGCTATGGCTTTCACTTTACCTTTTGATTTGTCCCAAAGTATCACTACAGGAGGCACCCCTCCAGATATAATATCCACACTTCCTGAGAGCAAAGCATCATTTGCCGCCGCTCCGCCTCCAAGCGTAACCCACGACACCTTGACATCGCCAAGACCTGCTTTTTTGGCATTTTTCTCTAATAGTTTATTTTCTTCCAAAAATATAAATGGCAAATACGCAAGCCCGTACTGTTTTGCGATACGAAGCTCACTTTGTTCGGCTTTCACATACACAAGAAATATAAACGCGAAAGTTATCAAAAATAATTTTTTCATACGGCCTCCTTATTTTCAAAATGGCTGCTAAAAACACTCTCTGCAAATATTTTGTCATTTGGCACACTAGTTGGCTTTTTGTCGGGCAATAATGGAAACACAAGTTCCGCGAAACGAGAAACCTCTTCTAAATGCGGATAACCTGAAAGCACAAATGTATCGATGCCGAGATCTATGTATTCTTGTAAGCGAGCCGCTACGGTTTTTGGATCTCCAACGAGCGCAGTGCCAGCTCCTCTTCTTACCAAGCCTATACCTGCCCAAAGATTTGGAGAGACTTCAAGTTTATTTTTATCACCATTGTGCAAAGATGTTAACCGTTTTTGTCCTACTGAGTCTATAAGAGCGAAATTTCTTTGCGCCTTAGCAATAGTCTCATCGTCAATATGACTGATAAGTTTGTTTGCCTCCGCCCAAGCCTCTTCGTTTGTATCGCGAACAATCACATTTACTCTCAAACCAAATCTCACTTTGCGCCCGTACTTTTCCGCTCTTTTTTTCACATCAGCTATCTTTTCAGCTACCAAATGAGGCGGTTCACCCCAGCTAAGGTAGGCGTCTATATGCTTTGCGGTCAAATCATGAGCGGCATCTGATGAGCCTCCAAAATACAATGGCGGGTGCGGTTTTTGCACCGGAGGAAAGAGATTTTGAGCGTCTTCTATGTCAAAATATTTGCCTTTATGCGTAACTCTTTCACCATTTAAAAGTCTTTTCCATAATGTCAAAAACTCATCAGCCAATTCATAACGCTCATCATGACTTAAACGAATGCCCTCAGCCGCCAACTCTTTCTCATAAGCTCCAGGGACGACATTGAGTATCAGACGACCATTTAACGCTTCATCAAGCGTAGCCGTCGCTCTCGCAAAAACCGTAGGGTTTCCAACAGCGGAAGTTCGCAAAGCGACCAACAGTTTAATCCTGCTTGTAACAGCAGCTAAAGTCGCGGCTGTGACAAAAGGGTCTAAATTCCAACTGCCTGTAGGAATCAAAAGTCCGTCATATCCAAACTGCTCTGCTGTTGTCGCGATTTGCCTCAAATACGCATTGCTGATTGGTCTGAATGCGGAAGCTTTTCCAAGATATCTACTATCGCCCCCTGTGGGAAGTAGCCAAAAAATACTCAAACTCATAATTTCACCTCCTGTGTGAATTTATCTTTCATACCAATGCATTATTGGTTTTTATACTCATCTTCAAAAATCTCATCAAAAAACAGTTCTTCCAAATGAGGCTTAGTTTTTATGACTCCGATGTCATACAAAAAATCGCTAAAGAGAGTAACATTTGTTGGTTTTACCTCATAATTAACATTTGGGTTGTTTATTATTTGCGTTATCAGTTCCACGCTCTCATTTGACTTCGCAACTTTCAGATAGAGTTCCGCCGCCGCTTTTTTATTGGCATTTATCCACTTGTCCGCTTCATTTAAAGAGCTTAAAAAAACGGATATCAGTTTTTTGTTATCTTTGTGAAATTTAGTGGTCGCAGAGATAAGATTTAGACTAAATCCGCCATCTACCAAATCATTTGAACTTAACACCTGGTGTACATTTTTACTCTGCTGCTCCACAGTTATAAAAGGTTCTGTTGTAAGATGCGCTGTTATTTCCGACTTGCCTGAAGTCAGAGCTATAAGTGCGTCAGGATGTTTGAGTGAGACAGTGATATGGTCAAGCTTGTCATAATTTTTGATACCAAACTCTTTAGCGACAGCTATCTGGAGTATCAAAGCAGACAGAGAAACTTTGACAGACGGCAGAGCTATTTTGTCTTTATCGGTGAAATCTTTCAAACTCTTTATCTTTGGATTTGAACTATTTAACACTATATGAGACTTGTCCAAAGATGTTATAGCTTTGACTTCTCCTTTTGTCTTATCCCAAAGCCTGACAAACGGCGCGACACCATTTGATATCAAATCAACACTTCCTGAAAGCAATCCATCATTTGCCGTTGCGCCTCCGCCAAAAGTTATCCATTCAACTTTTATATCTCCAAGACCTGCTTTTTTGGCGTTTTTTTCAATCAGCTTGTGTTCTTCCAGGACTATCAAAGGCAAATAACCAAGTCCATACTGCTTACTGATGCGAAGCGTATCTGTTTGTGCGAAAACTTCCACTGTAAAAAATGACGCAAACAATGCAAATGATAAAAATGCTTTTTTCATTTTCTCAACCCTTTTATTCAAAATTTCCGTATCAATTCTGTGAAACAGCCGTATAAACACCCTGTACCAACGGGTCGTCCGTCGTTCTTAAGTACTCGTCAAGCCGTTTGTCTTTAAATACCGCTATCAGTTTTTTTATCTGCGGGTCATCAAGATATTTCGTTCCTATAACCAACTGTGAAGCGAAAGTTTTTGGAACCGGAGGAAAAAAGATGCCTCTCTCTCGTGGGATTTTCCCTGCGTCAAAATTGCCGATATAGCCGATGGAAGCGTCAACAGAATCCAAAATGCGAGGCAATGTCAAAAAATCCAACTCTTTAAATTTGAAGTTGTGCGGATTGCTTGAGATATCACGTATCTTGGCGATTCGCGGCTCTACCTGAGGGTTTATCTCTATCAACCCTTCACGCGCCAACAGCCACAAAGCCTGCCCTTGATTTGCTATATCAACCGGTATAGCGATAAGTGCGCCATCTGGCAACTCTTTGATACTGTTGTGTTTCAGCGAGTAGATGCCAAAACTCCACTGAAATACGGGCAAAACAGCGGTCAATTCAAGCCCGTGAGCCTCAACCAACTGCTTTAAGTACCATTGGTGCTCGTAGATACTGCCGGCGAACTCACCCTCAGCTACAGCTGTATTGCCCAAGATATCATCTTGCAGCCCGACAGCCTCTATCTTGATACCATAATCAGGCGCGATATGCTCCGATATGAACTTGAGTATATGCTCCTCACCCGCCTCTGCCGGCTCATAATGCACCTTTAGCGTATCGCCAAAAGTAACTACGCCGCTGCGTTGCGACTTGACATAGTAAAACACGCCGCCTGCTATGAGCAATACGGCAACGACCAAGACAATCCACAAAAGTGAACTTCTCTTTTTGATCTCAAAATTTGCATTTGTTTCTGACATCTATAACTCCTTGTTAAAATTTTTTATTTTTTAGCTTCTTCGCGTTTGACTTTCTCTATATCTCTGTAACGAGCGGCTGGGTGGTCGTTTGGAAGTTTTGAGTAACCAAACAACTTATCTCTGAGCGTACCCTCAGCGTAAGAGGTCGGATATACGCCCCTTTTTTGAAGTTCCGGCACGAGATATTTGACGATATCCTCAAAAGTTTCGTGTGCGACAACATAAGAGATGTTAAAACCGTCTATATCAGTCTCCTCAACCCACTCTTGCAATTGATCGGCTACTGTTGTTGGCGAACCCACGAAAGTAGGACCTGGTCCACCTATACCAACCCATTTTGCGACATCTTCAATGCTGCGTTCAGTGTCGCTGTGCGTTAAATCATTTGCGAAAGATGAACTTGCGTTGATGTCGAACTCTATTTTTTTAGCAGAATCAGAAAGCTGATAACGGCTAAAATCAAATCCCGTCCAACCCGACAATAAAGTCAATGCGCCCTCGTTTGAGATGTATGTTGTGTACTCCTCAAGCTTTTTTTGCGCTTTTTCATCGCTCTCATCAACTACGATAGTTATCAACGCAAATACCAATACCTT
>JAITNC010000235.1 GCA_031290675.1 Campylobacteraceae bacterium
CTTGAAAATGATTTTTCTGGCTAATAACCTTGAGTTGTCAAGGACTTATAAGCATTGCACCACATCTGCTCTCCCAAATCGCACGCTTTGGCAAAATATTTTTTAGCGACTCGATAGTCTTGTTCGACACCTTCTTCCAGATAATAATACAAAAGACCAAGTTTGGAACAACCTGCTGCAAATCCGCCATCGCAAGATTTTTGATAATACTCTTTAGCTAGAGTCAAGTCTTTTTTTGAACCCTGTCTTTTGGCGTATAAAAAAGCGAGATTGGCACAACTGAGCGCCTCTCCGCCATCGCAAGCTTTTTGGTAACACTCCTTCGCTTTTGAGTAGTCCTGCCTCGCGCCTTGCCCATCATAATGCAAACCGCCAAGATTGTTGCAGCCTTTCGCATTTCCGCCGTTGCAAGATTTTTGATAATATTCTTTGGCTTTAAAGTAATTTTTTTTCACACCTTCGCCGTTAGCGTATAAAACGCCAACATCAAAACAACCTTGCATTTCCCCGTCATCGCAAGCTTTTTGATGATACTGAAACGCTTTTTTATAATCGCCTTTTACATAAGCTGTAACAGCCGTGTTAAAATTATTGGCGAAACAAAACGAAGCAATGAGGCCCAATAGCAAACCTACCTTCTTCATAACCCACCCCTTATTAATAAAGATAATTCAAGTATTGTATGTTTATTTGAGTTAAAGATACATTAAGTCTATAAAGTTATGAAGTAAAAAAATCTGTAGTAAATGATATATCGAGATAAAATAGCCTCAAATAAATAGTTCTTTGAGGCTAAAATCTACCATCGATAATCAAAGTTTTAAAAATTGGCGTTATTTGCAATCTCGCTACTTTCTTTATCCGCCACATCTTTGCTGCTCTCGCTCACAGCTGCATTGCCTCGCTGATAAACGATATCTTTAGTGCCTTCGCCGCACGTGCCGACTACTTTTTTGTCTGTCTCAGCGCCTTTGTCGATGATTTCAAGGGTAAAAGCGACAACTCCGTTTGCTTTGATTTTCTCGGCGATTGACGCCACCACTTCTTCACAAGGTGTAGCGTTTGCCGCACCAAAAGCCAAAAACAGACACGCTGACGCTAAAAATAATTTTCTCATAAAAACCTCCGTAAGCCACAAAATAGGGCTTTAAATTTAAATTAAATATATTATATAAGATGGAAACAGATATTTTGCTTAAACTAACATATACACAATTTAAGCTTTCTCTTATCGGTAGATGTATATAATACCATATTAAGTTGATAAATTAACTATACTTTGAAGGACAAAAATGAAAGTTATTGATATGAGATGTCGACCGGCGTATTTGCACGAGTTTTTTGGCGCAGTCGTAGGTTCTAAAGCGCACGAAGGGGCGAAGTGGCTGAGCAAAAGAGTTGGCACAAGAGCGCCAGCTGACCACTTTGAAACTTCTCTCACAAAAGAGGGATTTGTGGCTGAGGTAAAAAACTCCGGACTCTCTTATGCCGTTGTAGTCGGAAGGCGCACACCAAGCCAGCAGATAAGCAATGATTTTTTGCACGAGATAACAAATCCGCACAAAGAACTTTTGGCTATCGGCGGCGTTGACCCTGCGCTTGATGGGATAGATGAAGCTATCAAGGAGATAGACAGAGTGCGCGATACGTTAGGGCTTGCCGGTATAAATATAGAACCCGGTTTTGCCGAGCCTCCGCGCCACCCTGACGATAAGATATATTTTCCGATATATGAGCATTTGGCGCAAAAAAAGATACCGCTTACTTTGATGTCGGGACCTACAACGCCTGACCTTACGTACAATGACCCGTCGCATTTAGCCAAAGTAGCACGTGAATTTCCGACCCTGCCTATCATCTGTTACCACGGCTACTATCCGAACACAAATCAGCTTGTCGGCGTGGCGTTCAAGTATGACAATGTCTTTCCTGTACCCGATATGTACGGCTTTTTGGCGGGAAGTGAAGTTTTTGCAAAAGCGGGCAATACCTTTTTGCAAGACCAGCTGCTTTTTGGCTCGTCGTATCCGTTTCGCCCGATAAAACAGTCTATAGAGGATTTTATAGCTTTTGGGTTTGAGGAGAGCATATTGGAGAAACTTCTTTACAAAAATGCCGCCAGAATTTTCGGTGTTTAGAAAAAATCATCAAATAACCTCTCAAAAAAGAAAAATTACGATAAACTTTCGCTACAATTTGAAAGTTTTATAAAAAAATTGAGAGGTATTTTTTTATGCTGATTGCTCCGAGTATTTTATCGGCTGATTTTGGAAAACTTAAAAACGAGATAGAAGCCATCTGTGAAGCCGGCTGCGACCTTGTACACGTGGACGTGATGGACGGGCATTTTGTGCCAAATCTGACCATAGGTCCTGTCGTAGTGAGCGCAGTGGCAAAGGCGGCGACAAAGCCGCTGGATATCCACTTGATGGTTGAAAATAACACATTTTTTGTGGAGCTTTTCGCAAGCCTAAAGCCAAAATATATCTCATTTCACATAGAAGAAGAGAAACACCCCCACAGACTTATACAAAAGATAAGAAGTTACGGCATAAGCCCCGCCATAGCGTTAAATCCACACACCCCGATAAGCTCCATAGAGTACCTTTTGGAAGATTTGGATTTGGTGCTTTTGATGAGCGTAAATCCGGGCTTTGGCGGACAGAGTTTTATCCGCTCATCTATCAAAAAACTGCAAGAGCTGCGAAAAAAGATAGACGCGAGCGGAGCTAAAACACTGATAGAAATGGACGGCGGCATAAACGACAAAAATATACGAGAATTGAAAAATGCCGGACTTGACATAGCTGTGGCTGGAAACTACGTCTTTGGCAGCGGTTCATACAAAGACGCTATAGACAGCTTGAGGGTGTAGATGAGAGTAAAGATTTGCGGTATCACTTCGCTAAAAGACGCACTTATAGCCGTTGAGGCGGGTGCGGACGCTGTTGGGTTTATCTTTTATGCAAAATCCCCACGATACATCACGCCAAAAGCGGCGAAACATATCTCATCTTTGTTGCCGCCGTTTGTGCAAAAAGTCGGCGTTTTTGTCAATGAAAACCCAAAATCCATCAACAAAATATGTAAAAAAGCAAAGTTAAATCTGGCACAGATACATTTTGATGTGGACGATAGGTTCTTATCAAAGCTCAAAACCACATACATCAAAGTCATACGAGCGAAACAAAAAAGCGATATAGGCAGATATGCGAACGAATACCGCTTGGTAGACGCTTTTGTGGAGAGTTTTGGCGGCGAGGGCAAAAGGCTTGATTTGTCGTGGTTTGAGGGGGCGGATTGCTCAAAAATCATTTTAGCGGGCGGGCTTGAGGCTGATACGTTGGAGAGCATAAGAGCTTTTGGATTTTACGGCGTTGATGTAAATAGCGGAGTGGAAAAAGAGCGTGGCGTGAAAGACGCTGAGAAAGTTCATAATTTTATAAAAAGTGCGAAAGATTGAGTAGATTTGAAGAGGTAGCGGACAAACTCGCAAGAAGAGATTTGTTGAAAAGTCAGTTTTTTACGTTGTTAAATGGGTGCGATGATTTGGGGGATTTTGAGATAAATTCCACTGAGGATTTGAGGTGCTTAGGGCTTGAGGCGGAAGAAGAGGGCGGCGTTTTGAGGCTCGCCAGCAGGCTGCGGACGTGGAGCGAGCAGAGATTTTGCGTGGTAGATATAGAAACGAACAACCTCCCGTTAGATAACGCCAGAGTGATAGAAATAGGCGCGGTTATGCTCAAAAACGGCAAAAAAGAGGACGAATTTCACTCGCTCATTTTTACGGATTTTCTGCCCGATAGTATCGTAACTTTGACGGGCATCACGACAGATATGCTCAAAAACGCCCCAAACGAAGCCTCCGTGCTTGAGAAATTTAGGTTGTTTTTGGGGGAGAGCATTTTTGTCGCCCACAATGTGGATTTTGACTATACATTTTTATCTTACGCATTTCAAAGACACGGAAACGCGCCGCTTTTGAACAGAAAACTCTGCACGATAAAGCTCGCACGCAAGACCATTGAAGCGCAAAAGTACGGACTTCAGACATTGCGTGAGGTTTTGGGTATCACAGGCGACGCTTCACATCGTGCTATGGACGACGCCAAAGCTGCGGCGGAAGTGTTCAAAAAAGCGTGCAACAATCTGCCAAAATGGGTCATCAGCACTGAGGATTTGATAGAATTTACCAAGTCAAACAAGCAGAGCTCACAGCCGCATTTGCCATTTGAGGATTTGTGATTTGAGAAAATTAGTTACTGTTTTGATTTTTCTCGGCGCTGTTTTGGCAGCTGACAATAGTCTTTGTACGCTTGAGCTTAGCAACGGCTATAAGATAAAAAAATTACCCGTAGCCGATACGAGTGAGAGCCAAGCGAAGGGACTCTCTAAGGTAGACGATATAGGCAGCGGCATGATATTTGTATGGGGAAGCCCAAGAGTTGTGTCGTTTTGGATGAAAGATACGAGAGTTCCTCTCAGTATCGGGTTTTTTGATAAAGATAAAAAACTTTTTCAGGTAGACGATATGGAGCCGTTCTCTTTGAGCTCACACCTCTCATCTAAAGAGGTCATCGCCGCACTTGAGCTGAACGAAGGTGATTTTAAAAAGCATAATATTACTATCGGGACGAAAATCGTGAAATTGGAGTGCGAATAATACAATAATTTATCATACTTAGGCGAGCCGAAGCCCCCCACCCATCGTCATTGCGAGCCCGCTTGCGGGCGTGGCAATCCATTCTTTTGTCATACAAAAGGCGAAGCCCCCCCAATTGTCATGCTGAGCTTGCGAAGCATCTGTGTTGATTTGCGAAGCAAATACAGCAAACTTGTTTGCTGTTTCTTTCCCCGTTGTAACTGCCAAGCATTGAAGCGTGAAGTCGGATAAA
>JAITNC010000067.1 GCA_031290675.1 Campylobacteraceae bacterium
TTTCCCCGCCGCCGCTTAAAGTTTTTTTAGTATAGAGTCAAGCACTTTTTGCCCGTTTTTCTCTATCTGCTTGTTTAGCTCTTCCTTCGCTTTATTTTTCAAGTATTCTGAAGTGTCAAGAGAAACTTTCGGATTGTCCGTAGTGCCTTCTATCTTGCCGCTAAGGTCGGTCTTTTCTATCATCAATTTATACGGGATATTTAGCGCATTGCCCGTAACTTTGCCATCTTTGATGCTGAGGCTGCTTTTCACGCTTTTCATATCAAATAAAAAGTTGATATTTTCGCCCGCTATCTTGCCGTCAAGCAAGATATTTTCATACGCATCAGCCGTCATATCAAAGTTCAAAAATGTCTTGACCAAATCACCAAGCTGCGTCTGCACAAGCTTTCCGCTTGGACTTGTAGCGTTGAAAGTTCCCGCACTTTTGTTCAGGTCGTAGCCCAGATTTAAGGCTATTTTCGCGTCAAACACAGCAGGATAACTGAGCATCTTTAGCCCCTCAAGAGCGGAGAGATTTGCACCTTTGAGCGTCAGCTTTTTGTCCAACAGGTCAAAGTTGATATTGCCGCCTAAGATATCGCTTTTGCCGTCTACATGCAGTATCTCATTTTGGTAGTTCGCCGCTCCGTTGAGTACCAAAGCTCCCACCATCTTTTGCTTCGTGATGGGGTTGAGTTTGGAGAGGTCTTTCACATCAAACAAGTAGTTTGACTTCAACGTGGTTTTGTTGATATCAAAAGTTCCCGCAAACTTCTCAATATTTGCCAAATCAGACAATATCTTAGCGTCAAAGTTGCCGACACCGCCCTTCATCGTAACGTTTGATTTTGCGCTAAAGGCGGTCTTTGGCAAGCTCAAATTGAACTCTTTTTTGATTACTTCGCTCACAAGCACGCCATTTGCCACGTCTACGTCTATCTTGCCGTCTTTGTTTGCCAATGAGCTAAAATCTGCTTTTAGGTTCAGGCTCGCCGAAGCGTAATTTGGCTGTGCCAATATCTTCAAAAGCTCCTCCACTTTGGCATTTGCTAAGCTCGCCGCAAGCTTGTCATTGTCAAGCGAAACATCAAGCTTGCCGCCCGCCAAGTTATCGCTTTTTGCGCTCACTTGAAGGTTGTCTTTGGCGTATTTCACATCGCCGTAAACCCCAAGCGCACCCGAGATGTTAGCCCCTGCCAAAGCACCCAACTTTGAGAGGTCTTTCACATCAACGATATAGCTTGATTTGAGCTCTGATTTGAGCGTATCAAAAGTGCCGTCAAACTTCTCAACATTCGCCAAAGTGGATAAAAATCGCGTCTTAAAATCAGCTATATTGTTTTTCAAAACGATGTTTGATTTCGCGCTAAAGTCTGTTTTTGGCAAGGTCAGATTGAACTCTTTTTTGATTACTTCGCCGTGCAATGCTCCACCATCAAGCTCTATGTCTATCTTGCCGTTTTTGCTCGCCAATGAGGCAAAATCGGCTTTGAGGTTTAGATTTGCTGAGGCGTAACTTGGCTGAACAAGTATCTTCAAAATCTCCTCTATCTTGACTTTGATAAGATTTGCGCTGAGCTTGTCATCGTTCAAGACAGCCTCAAGTTTACCGCCTGCAAGGTTGTCGCTGTTTATCTTTGCGTAGAGTGAAGTCGGTGTATATTTCACATCGCCGTAGAGTTTTATCTCGCCTTGCAAAGGCACGCCCGCCAACCCTTCAAGCTCTTTCAGGCTCGGCACGTCAAGCACAAAATCGCTTGAAGCTGCTTGCGTGTTTAAGTTGTACTTTGTGGCTGAGCTTTTCAAGTTTGCCAGAGATGTTGCCACATCTACACGCCCCACAAGCTCGCTTCCACCTGCCAACGTGAAGTTCGCCGCCGCCGTGTAGGCGACATTTTTTGCCAATGTCAGATTGAACTCTTTTTGTATCACATCTTTATATACCACGCCGCTTGTCAAGTTCAGCACGGCATTTCCGTCAAGTTCGCCTTTTTCGTTGGGGTTGATGTTCGCCCGCAAAGATAGCACGCTGTCACTGTAGACAGGCTGCCCCAAAATAGCCAGCACTTTGGAGAGGTGCAAGCCCTCTGTGTTGGCGTTGATGCTCACGGGGTTGAGGTCTTTCAAAAGTGCGTCAAAATCCAAAGCCGCGCCAAATATATCGCCTTTGCCGTCCGCTCTCAACTGCGCCAAATCGCCCGTAACTATGCCCGCAAGAGCGAGCGGTTCGTCTATCTTGATGCCCTCTATCTCGGGGATTTTGTCGGCGTTTACGCTATATGCCAAGTCAAATGAGCGCTTGAAAAGATTGATATCGCCGCTCACTTTGCCTTTGATGTTTTCCATCACGGTCGCTTCAACGTCTATAGAGCTAAATCTCAACGAAAACTTGTCAAGTTTTATATCCAGACCGCTCGCCTCTTTCGCTTTGCTTTCAATGAACGGCTTTAGTATGTCATTGCCGCTCTGCGTGAATGCCAAAAAGTATGCAAGTGCGATGAGCAGCACCACAACCAGCACCAAAACCAATAAAAAAATCTTTAAAAACCTTTTCATATAACTCTCCTTGAGTTTAGTAATTTTTCCAAACAGACAACCTCTTAACTTCATAAAGTTATCGGGAAGTCTATGATGAAAGTTGAGCCAAGTACACTCAAGTAATATGATTTTACTTGTGTTAGGTATTGACTTTTTACAGCAAATATTGTAAAATTTTCGTCACTCAATTTAGTTGAGTGCTAAAAAATAATATTTGGAGGACAAACAGCAATGAAGTTTCAACCATTAGGTCAACGTATTTTAGTTGAGAGAGTTGAAGAACCAACAACCACCGCGTCTGGTATTATTATACCTGATAATGCAAAAGAAAAACCTTTACACGGTTTGGTAAAAGCTATCAGCGACGAGGTAAAAGAGAAAAAATTGGTCAGCGTGGGCGACACTGTCGTATTTGCAAAATACTCAGGTTCGGAAATCACTATAGACAAGAAGACGTATTTGGTTATGAACATTGAAGATGTTCTTGGAATTTTAAAATAAGGATAAAAAAACAATGGCAAAAGATATAAATTACTCAGATAGCGCTAGAAACGAGCTTTACGAGGGCGTAAAAAAACTTAACGACGCCGTAAAAGTTACTATGGGGCCAAGAGGACGAAACGTTCTTATCCAAAAGAGCTTTGGCGCACCTTCTATCACAAAAGACGGCGTTAGCGTAGCTAAAGAGGTAGAGCTCAAAGACCCTGTGCAAAATATGGGCGCGGCTTTGGTACGTGAAGTAGCAAGCAAGACAGCAGACCAAGCGGGAGATGGCACAACGACAGCGACTATCTTGGCTCACGCTATATTTAAAGAGGGACTTAGAAACATCACCGCCGGCGCAAACCCTATAGAGGTAAAACGCGGTATGGACAAAGCTGTAGAGGCTATCATCGCCGAGCTTAAAGGTATCTCCAAAAAAGTAAAAGACAAAAAAGAGATAGCGCAAGTAGCGAGCATTTCAGCCAATTCGGACACAAAGATAGGCGAACTTATCGCTGACGCTATGGACAAAGTCGGCAAAGACGGCGTTATAACCGTTGAGGAAGCCAAAGGTATCCAAGACGAGCTTGATGTTGTTGAGGGTATGCAGTTTGACAGAGGCTATTTGTCCCCGTACTTCATCACAAACGCCGAGAAAATGGAAGCTGTGTTGGAAAATCCACTTATTTTGTTGTTTGACAAAAAAATCACAAACCTCAAAGACCTTTTACCTGTGCTTGAGCAAGTCCAAAAGACAGGCAAACCTTTGCTTATCATAGCTGAGGACATTGAGGGCGAGGCTTTGGCTACACTCGTCGTAAACAAACTAAGAGGCGTTTTAAATATCTCAGCCGTTAAAGCTCCGGGCTTTGGCGACAGAAGAAAAGCTATGCTTGACGATATAGCTATATTGACAGGCGGAGAAGTTATCAGCGAAGAGCTTGGACGCACACTTGAGAGCGCAACGCTAAACGACCTTGGCAAAGCGAGCCGTGTGGTTTTGGATAAAGACAACACGACTATCGTAAACGGCGGCGGCGACAAGAAAAAGATAGACGCACGCATATCTCAAATCAAAGCGCAAATACTTGAAACTACGAGCGATTATGATAGAGAGAAACTTCAAGAGAGATTGGCGAAACTTAGCGGCGGCGTAGCTGTCATCAAAGTAGGCGCAGCGACTGAAACAGAGATGAAAGAGAAAAAAGACAGAGTTGATGACGCTCTTTCAGCTACAAAAGCGGCTGTTGAGGAAGGCGTTGTTATCGGCGGCGGCGCAGCGTTTATCGTAGCAAAAGCGAAAATCAAATTGAACCTTACGGGCGATGAGGCTATCGGAGCTGAAATCGTTACAAGAGCTTTGCGAGCACCTTTGAGGCAGATATCTGAAAACGCAGGATTTGACGCTGGCGTTGTTGTGAACAATGTAGAGTTGAGCAAAGATAAAAACTTCGGTTTCAACGCAGCCACAGGAGAGTATGTAGATATGTTCAAAGAAGGTATCATAGACCCTGTGAAAGTTGAGCGTATAGCGTTACAAAACGCTGTTTCAGTAGCAAGTCTGCTTTTGACTACAGAAGCTACTATCAATGAGATAAAAGAAGAACACCACCACAGCGCACCGGATATGAGCGGTATGGGCGGTATGGGAGGCATGGGCGGTATGATGTAATACCCCCTGCTGTTTTGTCATTGTGGGCTTTGACCCGCAATCTTGGGTTATTTCCCTTTTTTGTGCCATACCAAAAAGTATGGCACAACCTTCTCCCTCCCCCATTGTCATGGCTCCGCCTGCGAAGTATCTGTGTTTAGTTTTACTTTTTTTATAACTCTTACTCTTATTACTTTCTTTTCCGAAAGAAAGTTGCGCAAAGAAACTCCCGCCTCAAGTGTAACTGTCCTTCGGATACCCTGCGCATTTTCGTGTTGATAGGCAGCTCGCAATCTCACTCAGTCATTCAAACGCTCCTCTGCGTCTTTTTCCTATCAACACTTCAAATACTTAGCAGTTACAACGGGGAAAGAAACAGCAAACAAGTTTGCTGTATTTTGCTGACGCAAAATAACAAGCTAAAAATTGTAAAAGACCAATAGAACCACACAGGGAACAATTCTTGCATAGTAATAACAAAAACTAGGCAGTGTTCAATGTACGCCACAACCGAAGCGACTTACGATTTCGCTAAAAAATTCTCGCACTACAAAGATTTTTATCTCAAACATAACGATTTGTATTTTTCAAAGCTTGGTTTTGGGACATTTAAAAAAGAGCCCTACAAAGAGGAAAACTACACATTTGACTACAAAGATGCCTTAAAATCGGCGATACGCGGCGGGATAAACGTCATAGACACAGCTATAAATTACAGATATCAGCAAAGCGAGCGAGAGGTCGGGGAGCTTTTGGGCGAGCTTTTTGCAAGCGGCGAAGTTGAGCGTGAGGAGCTTATCGTCTGCTCAAAAGGCGGATTTATCCCGCTTGATTTTCCATTTCCAAAAAACCCTTACGAGTGGATAGAGGACAATATCATCAAAAAAGATTACGCCAGAGCGGACGATATAGAGTTAGACCAGCACTGTATGACGCCGAAGTTTTTAAAAGCCTCTTTGGAAAAATCGCTTGAAAATCTGCAAATCCGCTGCCTTGACATATATTTTTTGCACAATCCCGAAACTCAGCTTCAAAAGCTTGGAACTAAGAGATTTTTGAAAAAGATAGAGGAGATTTTCGCCCTTTTTGAGGCTCTTGTCGCTGAGGGCAAGATGAGAAGTTACGGCGTGGCGGTCTGGAACGCTTTCACTTATGATGAGAATAACAGCGAACATATCAACATTGAAAGCCTCTGCGACATCGCCCTTAAAGTAGGCGGCGAACATCACCACTTCAAATACATACAACTTCCGTTCAATATCGCCAAAACAGAGGGCTACAGAGTGAAAAATCAAAAGATGAAAGACGGCTGTTACTATACGCTTTTAGACGCAGCTCGCAAACTTACACTTGGTGTTATCGGCAGCTCGTCGCTTCTTGCGATGAATCTCTTCAAAAGCTCTTTCAAGCCCGAAGTAGGCTATTTGCTTGATAAAGATATGAGGCTTGCAAGCGATATTGAACTCGCTTTGCAGTTCGTGCGCTCCACAAAAGGGATAATTACTTCACTTTTCAGCTCCAAAGCGAGCGAACACGTACGCAGCAACTTGAACATAGCGAACATCAACGCTGCTCCTGCTTCAAGATACGACCTTCTCTACAGGCTTTCAAAATGATATATGATGTGATAATAATAGGCGGCGGCATAGCGGGACTTATGGCGGCACTTGAGGCAAAAGACGGCTCAAACCGAGTGGCTGTGATAACAAAAGGCAATGTTTTGAAGTCAAACAGCGCAGTGGCGAGCGGCGGTATCAACGCTGTGCTTGACGATAACGACAAAGAGGGCATAGCCAAACACGTAGAAGACACGCTGGAGAGCGCAAAAGGCTTGGCAGATAAAAAAACCGTCACTTATATGTGCAAAAAAGCTCCTCATATCATCAAAAAGCTGAGCGAATACGGCGTGAAATTTGACTGCGGCGCAAATGGCGCGATACTGCAGAGAAGTTTTGGCGGCAGCAGCGACAAGCGCACCTGTTTTGTGGGCGATAACACGGGAGCTTTTATCACGCAGGCACTTATCAAAAAAGCAAGACAATTAGGCGTTGAGTTTTTGTCAAATATCTTTGTTATGGATATAGTCAAAACACACGGACATATCAGCGGCGTCGTGGCTTTGAAGAGGGTGGACTCGTCTGTTATCGTCTATCTGGCGAAAGCGGTCGTGTTCGCCGGCGGAGGGTACGGCGGCGTGTACAGAGGTTTTAGCACAAATCCGCAGGATACAAACGGCGACCTTTTGGCGATAGCCCTGCGAAATGGCATAGCGCTTGAGGATATGGAGTTTGTGCAGTTTCACCCGACAGGCTTTGCGAAAAGCGGCGCACTCATCTCGGAGGCGGCGAGGGCTGAAGGGGGCGTGCTTGTAAATGATAGAAACGAAAATTTTATAGACGAGCTGGACACAAGAGATGTGATAGCCAGAGCTATATTTGAGCAGATAGAGGTCGGGCGGAAAGTCTACATAGACATGCGCCATATCGCAAAAGAGGTGCTTTTATCAAGAGTGCCTTCGCTTTACAAAAACGCTTTGAGTATGGCGGGCATAGACATATCAAGCGAGCTTTTAGAGGTAAGGGCTGTGGCGCATTACACGATGGGCGGCATTAAGTCCTCTTTTACGACTACAAGCCTGAGAGGACTTTTTGTGTGTGGGGAGTGCGCTGCGCTCGGCGTTCACGGAGCAAACAGGCTTGGAGGAAATTCGCTGCTTGAAGGGGCGGTTTTTGGGGAGTTGGCGGGCAAAAAAGCGAGAGAGTTTGTCAAAGACAAGAGCTTTTCGCATATAGATTATGATGTTGTGATAAAAAATATCAACCTTGTCGGACGTATATTTGAGTGGGAGGGTACAAAAAACTTCAACGCCATGAGGATAAGCGCGGGCAAAGTGATGTACTCAAAAGTCGGTATCGTGCGGGAGGAAGGAGGGCTGCTTGAGGCGCTTGACTATATCAAGTACTTAAGAACGGAGTCGGCTTCGCTGCACTGCATAGACAAAAGCAGAGAAAACAATGTGGAGTTGATAGCTATTTTGGAGCTTAAAAATATCCTGCAGATTTGCGAAGCGGTGATTTTGGCGGCTCTTTACAGGAAAGAGAGCAGAGGGGCGCATTTCAGGAGGGATTTTGAGCTCACAGACAAAGAACAAGAGAAACATATACAGATAAAACAGCTTGAGGGGAGGTTTTTTAGGGTGCAGTACGAGGACAATAAATTCATCAAGTTTTTGATTAAAATATTTCATTAAAAGGGGCAAAAATGGCGACAGTGATGTTGAGAGAAGAGGGCGGTAAAATCTACTTTTACATAGCCAAAAAAGATATGGAGGAGAGTATCAAAACGATAGAATTTAACAGCGATGAAAATTGGGGCGGCGAAGTGCAGCTTAGCAACGGAGAAACGTGGTGGATAGAGCCGTGCGAGAAAAAACTACCCAAAGAGGCAGTATGCAAAAAGCTATCTGATTAAAAAATATACAATGAATAGGATAAAAAATAACCAATGTTAATATATAATAGAGTATCAAGAAGCATAAAGGAGTACCAATGTCACTCTTATTTGATGACTTAAAATGCAACGACTGTCTAAATGCCAAAGAGGTGCTTATGCTTTACGAAATCTCAATGGTCGTATCAAATTCCGTTGATATCGTGGCGTCTTTGGAGAAGGCGCTCGCTTTGCTTGAGAACAAACTCTATCTGAAAAATTGTATCATACATACGATAAACGACGACAATCTTTTGTGCGTCTACGCCTCTGTGGGATTAAATAAATTTCAAAAAAAATCTGCCGTTTACAAGATAGGCGAGGGCGTTACGGGCTTTGCCGCTCAAAGTAAAGAACCCGTCATCATAGAAAATATCCACAATGATATGATGTTTTTAAACAAATCCGGCAATAAAGACAAAAATTCTATCTCGTACATCGCCGTGCCGCTTTTAGCAGACCAAGAGGTGATAGGCGTTTTAGGGGCAAACACGACGAAAATAACGCCGAGTGATTTTGACAGCATAGTGCGTGTTTTGACCGTTATAAGCTCCATCTTTGCACAGTCTATCCGCTCGCACAACATCATACTCAAAGAGAAAGAGCGCCTCAAAGAGTTGAAACTTTACTATCAGATGGAGTGGGACTCAAAAGTGCACAATTTCGGCGATATCATCGGAGAAAGCCCGAAAATGAAAGCGGTCTACAACATCATAGACCACATAGCCGAAAGCAACGTTACGATACTCGTGCGAGGCGAAACGGGTACGGGCAAAGAGCTTGTGGCGGCGGCGATACACAAGCGAAGCAAAAGGCACGATGAGGCATTTGTGAAACTCAACTGCGCCGCTATCACCGATACGCTTATAGAAAGTGAACTTTTCGGACACGAAAGGGGAGCGTTCACGGACGCAAAAGAGATGCGAAAAGGTCGTTTTGAACTGGCTGACGGCGGCACGCTTTTTTTGGACGAGATAGGCGACATCTCATCTTCAGCGCAAGTGAAACTTTTGAGGGTTTTGCAGGAGAGGGAGTTTGAGCGTGTAGGCGGCAGCAAAACGGTAAAAGTAAACGTGAGGCTCATCGCCGCTACAAACAGAAACCTTGAGGAGATGGTGCGCAAAGGCACTTTCAGGGAGGATTTGTACTACAGGCTAAATGTCATTCCGATAGATTTGCCAGCCCTTAGGGAGCGAGGGGACGACATATCGCTGCTTGTGAATTTTTTTCTCAAAAAGTCTATGAACAACCACAAAAAAATGGTCGTCATTATGGACGAAGCTATGGATATATTGTGTCAATACTCGTGGCCGGGAAACGTGAGAGAGCTTGAAAATACCGTTGAGCGCATAGTGCTTATGGGTAACAAGCAGGGCATCAACGCAGACGAGATGTTGCTGCTTTTGCCCGCTTTCAACCAAAAACTTATGTGCCAAAGAAATATAATGAGCGAGGGGCTTTAGGACTATCTTTTAATAGCGCAGAACAGCTTGTTTATTGCGATACGATTTGTCATTGCGAGGAGCGAATGGACAATCCAGTATTTGTCATGCGTGAACGAAGCCGAAGCATCTGTGTTTATTCGTGTGTTCCTGCCCCTCCTCCTCCGTCATTGCGAGCCCGCTCTCGCTCGTGGCAATCCACTCTTTTGCCTTTTTGCGCCGCACACGCCCCTTGTGTCATTGTTGTGCTAGTCAACAATTTCGTTGACACTTTTGCCTCTTTTTCGAGTCCCTTCACATTTCCGTGTCAATCCAGTAGAATACAATATCCGTTAGACTCTAAGATTTATTTAGAGTCTAACATATTTACTCTACAAGGGGAAACAGATGACAAAGAAACGAAT
>JAITNC010000058.1 GCA_031290675.1 Campylobacteraceae bacterium
CCTGCCCCTTTTTTGCGTGGTATGTCGCCCCCTTGCGCCACGTCTATCACATACATATAAAAATCCACCAACTCATACGAAAATGTCGTGGAGAGGTTGTCGCCGCCGCTCTCTATGAAAATGATTTGCGGGTTGAACTGCTCCTCAAGCTGCAAAGAGGCCTTTTTGTTCATAGATATATCATCTCGTATTGCCGTGTGCGGGCAGCCGCCCGTTTCAACGCCTACTATCATATCCGGCGGTATATCAAGGCGGCTTTTGAGATAATTGGCGTCCTCTTTTGTGTAGATGTCGTTTGTTACTATGGCTATTTTGTAGCTATTTTTCAGCATATTTGTAAGCTCTTCTATGATAGATGTTTTGCCGCTGCCTACAGGTCCTGCGACGCCTATTTTGAGTGTTTTCATTTTTCTCCTTATGTCGTGAACAGTCTTGGTTCTAAAGATTTGTGTCTATATGTGATGTCGTCAAAAAACGGGTTGAAATTGCTAAGTTTTTTGCCGCTGTTTTTGATACTCTCTCCCAAAAAATCATCAAGAGAAAAGAGCAGAGTTTGTATCTCGGAAGGTTTTATTTTTGATATTTTGATGGCTGAGATGGCTATGTTTATCAAGTTTTTTTTGCTCCAAAGAGCCATAAAATGCTCCGCTTCCATATCTATATCAGCGGCGTAAACGCTCAAAATCGTTATCTCGTTGCAAACTGCTTTTCTCTCCTTTGCTGCGTCAAAATAGAGCTTGGTTATATTTTTGTTTTTGGGCAAATTTTTTAAGTGAGCGAAACAGTTTTCGCCGATGTTTTTGTACGCTTTGGCGTAGGGGTACGAGAGCATAGACGAGAGCTTGGCATCAAGCTTTAAGACAAGCGGCAGTGAGCCATCTTGGAGATAATCATAAAGTTTTGATATCATCGGAAACTCTATGTTTTGGTATTGGTCTGTGATGATATTTCGCAAAAACTGCGAAAGTTCATCGGCGTTTTTTATAAGATGCGAGAGTATGTGAGGCTCAAGCCCAAACGAGTGCGTGAACGTACCTGTCGGGAAACTCGCATCAAATATCTGTATAAAACTCATCAGCGATTTAGTGTTCATGGTGCGCTTTTGTATTTGGCTTGAAGTAGGCGTTTTTTTGCGACACTGTAACGTTTGGATTTTTCGCAAAATCCGCCGCTATTTCGCCCTCGGCTGTGCTGTAAGCCAATATAGTTATCTGCATATCCTCAATGCAAATGCTCAAGTGTCGGTTACCCACCTCGTAAGCGCACCTTGCGAAATCCAGCGCGTTTTTAAAGTTGAGGATAAAAACATCGTCCATTAGCCACTTTACGGCTATTTTGTAGCCGTCCTCGGCTACGAAAACATCATTTTCGTGCAAATGTTTGATATCTGCGCGCACGACGAAGCTCACCCCTTTTTCGCTTGAGCTTGCCAAATTTGGCTTGGTTTTGTCAAACCACGACAAAGATACGGTGTCGTCCGCAACGGTGTTGTGTTCAATCTTGACTATCTTTTTTATCATTTTGCAGCCTTATATGAAATATTTTCTCGCCCCGCCCACACTCGTAACAAAGTCCGACTTGATAAGTTCGCCGTCCACGAAAACATCGTAAGTTTCGGCGTTTATCTTTATCTCGCCCGTGAAGTTATTTAACTTCATATCTTTTTTGCTCAAGTTTCTTGTGTTTTTTACGGCGATAAATTTTTTGCCGATTTTGGGCAGATTTGCCGCTTCGTTTTCAAGTGAATATTTTGACACAAACATCACGCTTGTTTTTGCCGCCGCGCTGCCCAAAGAGCCAAACATTGCCCTGTAAAGGTTCGGTTCGGGCGTTGGGATAGAGGCGTTTGCGTCCCCCATGATACTAAGAGCTACAAATCCGCCCTTGATGATAAGCTCTGGTTTGACGCCAAAAAAAGCTCTTTTCCATAGCACCAAATCCGCCATTTTGCCGACTTCAACGCTGCCAATATGTTCGCTGATACCGCAGGCTATGGCGGGGTTGATAGTGTATTTGGCTATGTATCTTTTTATCCTGTTGTTGTCGTCTTTTTCGCTGTCCCCTTCGCCCCGCCCACGCTGTTTTTTCATAGAATCCGCCACTTGCCACGTGCGAATGATAACTTCGCCGACTCTTCCCATAGCCTGTGAGTCCGAGCTCGTCATAGAGATAGCGCCGATGTCGTGCAGTACGTCTTCGGCGGCTATCGTTTTGCCTCGTATTCTGCTCTCGGCGAAACTCACATCTTCGGGTATTTTTGGGCTCAGGTGATGGCAGACCATAAGCATATCAAGATGCTCCTCAATAGTATTTTTTGTGTATGGAAGCGTTGGATTTGTGGAGGAGGGCAGGACGTTTGAAAGTCCCGTTACTCTCATGATGTCAGGTGCGTGTCCGCCGCCCGCTCCTTCGCTGTGAAAAGTGTGTATGGTTCTGCCTTTGAAGGCGTTTATCGTATCGTCCACAAAGCCCGCCTCGTTTAGCGTGTCGGTGTGTATGGCGACTTGCACATCAAAATCATCGGCGATTTTTAGACAATTGTCTATGGCGTTTGGCGTTGAACCCCAATCTTCGTGCAGTTTCAACCCCATAGCGCCGGCTTTTATCTGCTCTTTCAGCGCTTCATAAGAGCTGCTGTTTCCTTTGCCCATAAAGCCAAAATTTAGCGGGAAATTATCTACCGCTTCCATCATTTTGTGTATATTCCAACGTCCCGGTGTGCAGGTGGTGGCGTTTGTGCCTGTGTTTGGGCCTGTGCCGCCGCCTATCATGGTAGTAACACCGCTTGCAAGCGCTTCGTTTATCTGCGTGGGGGAGATAAAGTGTATATGCGTATCAATGCCGCCCGCTGTTATTATCTTGCCCTCGGCTGAGAGTATCTCCGTGTTTGCGCCTATCTCAAGCCCTTTTGTGATACCGCTCGTGATGTTTGGGTTGCCGCTTTTGCCGATAGCCGATATCTTGCCCCCGCTGATGGCTATATCGGCTTTGTAAATGCCCGTGTAGTCCATAATAATGGCGTTTGTGATGATGAGGTCGGCTGAGCTGATAGCTGTCGGGGATTGGCTCATGCCGTCTCTTATCGTCTTGCCGCCGCCAAATTTACTCTCTTCGCCATAAATCGTAAAATCTTTCTCTATCCTCGCTATGAGCGATGTATCGGCGAGGTAAAATCTATCATCGGTTGTCGCTCCGTACATAGCGGCGTATTTTGCTTTTGATATTTTCATTTTGCACCTGCTAAAAACTCTTCCAATCTCCTAAAAGCCTCTTTTTTTGTCGCCTCATCATCTAAAAACCCCTCAACGAGCGCGTTAAATCCGCTGACAAATCTTTTGCCGCCGTAGGGTATCAAAAAGACGCTTTTGTGAGAGCCGGGTTCAAATCTGATGGAAGTTCCTGCGGGTACATTTAGCCGCATTCCATAAGAGAGTTTTCGCTCAAATTCAAGCGCTCTGTTTACTTCAAAAAAGTGATAGTGCGAGCCGACCTGCACGGGTCTGTCGCCTTTGTTTATCACTTCTATCTCTATCTCGTCTTTGCCGCTGTTTAACTCTATATCGCCTTCACTTATGATGTATCCGCCGACTTCGTTTGGCTCTTTGATGCCGATAGGATTGTGTACGGATACGAGTTTTGTGCCGTCCTCAAACACCGCTTCAACCTGCACCATATCTATCATAGACGCTACGCCTTCCAACACATCATCTTTGCCCAAAACATTGCTCGCTTCCACCATCAGCTCTGCCACGCTTTTGCCGTCCCTCGCCCCTTCAATGATAAAAGAGCTGATGATAGCCACCGCTTCAGGGTAGTTGAGCTTGAGCCCTCTTTGTTTGCGCTCCTGCGCCAATTTCGCCGCTGTGTAAATCATCAGCTTCTCTTGTTCTCTGTTTGTCAAAAACACTTTTTGCTCCTTCGCTTATCGCTTTCCTAAATCAAATTTTTTCTTTCCCAAAGCTTTTCTGTAAAGCTCCCAAATGTTATAAATCTCCTCTTTTAAGTGCGAGATTTTCCCTGCACATATGATGATAACTATAAACGCTCTGTTTTGCGTGTACTCGTAAGCTTTGACGCCCATATCGCTCAAGACGGACGCAAACATCTCGTTGTCGTTGGATTTGACATAAATCTTCGCAAATATCTCCTCTCTGCCGTGCCTTTTGCTATAATCCTTGAGCTTCGCCCCTTCTATATCAAAACACTCAAGATACTCCACCGCCCCCTCTTTTGAAAATTTGTTTCTCATCAGCAAATCGCTAAAATCATACTCTTCGTAACTCCTGCCGCTGCTCATCATCTCAGAGCAAAAAAATGTGCAGCTCTCGTCAAAATCAAGGTTGAAAAACTGGATAAATTTCGCACCCCTGAACATGATAAGCTCATCGTTTATAAACTCCAAATTTGAGTTTTGCGCAAGTGAGATATCAAACTTGTTTATCGCAAAAACATCTTTGGAGGGGTACACTTTGGCGGCGGATTCACTTGCTATGATGAGGCTTGAGTTTGTCAATTCCAGCTTTGTGAAGAGCTTGTCGTTTGGGAAAAACCCCTCGCCGAGCGTGAGCAGCTTGATGTAATTATCATCAAAATAGTAATACCTGCTCGGCAGCGTCATCTTTTGAAGGCTTATCTCGTCATTTATCAACTTCAGATGTAAACTCATATGGTTATTATACCGACAAATATCGTTTAATTATCTCATCGCTCAAAGCTTTTATCTCTCCGCCTGCGACTACGCTTCCCCGCTCCAATATATAAAAATCATCGCCGTGTTTTCTCGCAAATGGGAGTTTTTGCTCAACCAAAAGCACGGTCATCTTCTCCTCTTTCGTGAGATAGTCTATAACATCTCCTATCTGCTGGACGATATTTGGCTGTATGCCTTCGCTCGGCTCGTCAAGTATCAAAAACAGCGGGTCTATGCAAAGTGCTCGTGCTATAGCTAACTGTTGCTGCTGTCCGCCGCTGAGGTCGCCGCCTTTGCGCTCCCGCATATCTTTGAGCACAGGGAAAAGCTCGTAAATCTTCTCGGGGACTTTTTTGATTTTGTGTCTATTTGCGAGTACGCCGATGTCGAGATTTTCTTTGACGCTCAACGATGAAAATATCTCTCGCCCCTGCGGTACGTAGCCTATGCCTATGGAGGCTCTGGTAAAGGCGGCGAGTTTTGTGATGTTGCGCCCGTCAAATACGATACTGCCGCTCTCACTCTCTAGCAAACCCATGATGACTTTGCCGAGCGTCGTTTTGCCCACGCCGTTTCTGCCCATCAGGCACGTACATTTGCCTTTTTTGCACTCCAAAGATATGTCCCACAATGTGTGGCTCTGTTTGTAGTATTGGTTTAGTTTTTCTATTTTTAACATATCACTCACCCAGATATACTTTTCGTACTTTATCATTGTTTTGGATACTTTGCATCGACCCTTCCACTAAGACCGACCCCTCGTGCAAAACGGTTACTTTTGAGGCAAGACTTCTTATGAACTCCATATCGTGTTCTACGACTACGACGGAGTGTGAGTTTGAAAGAGCCCTCAGTATCTCGCCTGTTTTTTCTACCTCTGCGGGCGTCATGCCGGCTACAGGTTCGTCCACAAGCATAATCTTTGGATTTTGCGCTATGAGCATACCTATCTCAAGCCACTGTTTTTGACCGTGCGAGAGTATTCCCGCCTCAACATTTTGAAGCTCTTTTAAGCCTATCAGCTTCAAAGTCTCCTCTATCTTGTCTTTTTGATGACTTTTCAGTTTCGCAAACAGCGTTTTGAAAAATCTCTTATCGTCCTGCATGGCAAGTTCAAGATTTTCAAAAACGGTATGGTTTACAAAGACTGTCGGTTTTTGAAATTTTCTCCCTATGCCAAGCTCGGCTATCGTGGGTTCGTCAAGCTCCAGTAGGTCAACCGCTTTGCCAAATACCACTTGTCCGCTGTCGGGTTTTGTTTTGCCTGTGATGACGTCCATCATGGTTGATTTTCCCGCTCCGTTAGCCCCGATGATACATCTAAGCTCTTTGTAGTCTATCGTAAGCGAGAGTGAATTTAGAGCTTTAAATCCGTCAAAACTGACGCTCACGCCGTCAAGCAAAAGTATCCTGCTGCCTTTTTCTATGTTGCCTATAAATTCGGGATTGATTTTCATTTTTTCGCTCCAAAGGGGACTTTTAGGCGCAGAGTGGACATCTTGACAAACAGCCCCGCGATACCTTTGGGCAGCAGTAGCGTGACTAAGATAAACATAGCGCCAAGCACGTAGAGCCAGTATTCGGCGAGGGCTGAGGTAAAGTATGTGTTGGCGTAACTCACCGCAAACGCTCCGATGATAGCCCCGTACAGCGTCCCGCGTCCGCCGATAGCCACCCAGATAACAAGCTCTATGGAAAAAACAGGCTTGAAAGTGTCGGGGTTGATGATACCTATTTGCGGCACATACAAAGCCCCTGCGATACCAGCCAAAAGTGCTGAGATGACAAAGATAAAAAGCTTGTAATGGACTATTTTGTAGCCTAGAAAGCCCACTCGCCGCTCGCTGTCTCTTATTGAGATGACTATCCTGCCAAACTTTGAGTTGATGATAGCACGGCAGATAGCGTATCCGCCGAAAAGTGCCAAAAACGATACGATAAGAAGGGTTATCCTCGTGTATGGACTTTGAAGGTTGAAGCCAAAAATATCTTTAAAATCCGTCAAACCGTTGCTTCCTCCAAGCCCCATATCGTTGAGCAAAAAGATTTGCAGCAGCGCGAAGGTTAAAGCCTGCGTGATGATAGAGAGATACACCCCCGTCACTTTTGACTTGAAGGCGAAAAAGCCAAACACAAAAGCCAGCAGAGATGGGATAAGAAGTACCATCACGATAGCAAAAGCGGGATTGTCAAATCCGTGCCAAAACCAAGGCAGCTCTTTGTAACTCATAAACACCATAAAATCAGGCAAAACAGGGTCGCCGTAAACGCCTCTATCGCCTATTTGGCGCATCAGATACATACCAAAAGCGTACCCTCCAAGAGCGAAAAACGCTCCATGCCCCAAGCTCAAAACCCCGAGATAACCCCACAGCAAATCCAACGAAAGAGCCAAAAGCGCAAACGCCAGATACCTTCCTATCAACATCACGGTTGATGTACTGATGTGAAAGAGGGAAGCCTCAGGTATGAGCAGATTTGAGGCGGATATGATGATGACAAGTGCGAAAAGTACGCTAAAGACTATCTTGCCGCCTTTGTCGTTTTTAAATATTTCTCTCATCTCAATCCTCCGCATCTCTGCCCTTTTGCGGGAACAAACCGCGCGGGCGTTTTTGGATAAAAAGTATCACAAATACAAGTATCAATATCTTGGCTATCATAGCCCCCGAAAATGTTTCAAGGATTTTGTTCAGCTCGCCAAGCGAAAACGCGCCTATGAGCGTTCCCCACAAGTTGCCCACGCCTCCAAAAACCACCACCATGAAAGAGTCTACGATGTAAGCTTGACCAAGGTTTGGGCCTACATTTGTGAGCTGGCTCAAAGCCACGCCTGCGACCCCCGCGACCCCCGAGCCTATGCCAAAAGTCAAAGCGTCTATGAGGCTTGTTTTGATACCCATAGCTTGCGCCATAGCTCTGTTTTGAGATAAAGCCCTCACCCTCAAACCAAGCGAAGTTTTTTTCAAAAGCAGTATGGCAAACGCAAATATAAGCAGTGAAAATATCAAAATATAAAATCTATTGTACGTGATGGAGAGCAGGCTGTTTATCTCAAACGAGCCGCTCAGCCATTCGGGCGTTTTGACATCTCTGTTTTGCGCCGAGTAAAACGTCCTCACAAGCTGCTGGAGTATGAGGCTGACACCAAATGTCGCCAGCAACGCCTCAAGCGGCCTTGTGTAGAGGTGGCGCAAGATGAGCCTCTCTATGAGGATACCCACAGCCCCGCTCACGAAAAACGCTATCGGTATAGCGATGATGATAGAGTACTCTATAAGATTTGGCAAGAGCTGCTGGATAGTGTAAGCGGTGTAAGCCCCTATCATTATCAGCTCGCCGTGCGCCATATTGATGACCTTCATAACGCCAAATGTTATAGCCAGACCCATAGCCGCAAGCAGCAGGATAGAACCCGTACTTAGACCAAAAAAGAGCGTTTCTATGATAGAGTAAAATTTCGCCGCGTCTTTTATGTTTTTGATGGAGGCTTCTATCTGCGCCTTGTAGGGGTGATTTTCGCCGCTGCCCAGTTCATTTAGAGTTTGAAGGCTTTGAGGGGAGAGGTAACCGCCAAGCTCATTTATGGCAGATAACTGCTCGCTGCCCGTTTGAAATCTGGCGTTTAAGATGGCCAAGCATTCAGCCAAAATGGCTTTTACTTTTTTACTCTCCTCTTTTTGGAGTGTGTCTTTTATGAGGGCAGTGTCTTTTTCTTCCAAATTTCCAAGCAGCTCTTTAGCGGCTTTTATCCTCACGGCGGTATCTTTTGAGGAGAGATTTACAGCGATAAGCTCAGCCCTCAGCACGGTTCTAAGCCTGTTGTTTATCGTGATTTTTTCGCTCTCACTGCCCTCTACTATCTCGCCCGTGACGATGTCTATATTTTTGCCATTTTGCTGATAAACGATAGCATTGGCGCTTTTGTAGAGATTGCCCTCCAGCATTTGTGAAAGCAGCAAAGAGAGCTTCTCGTCGCCTTTATACCCAACCCCCAACTCTTTTATAACAGCCTCTTTTTGCGCAAAGTTTTCAGCCTCATACAACTTTTGCACATCATCTTCAAAATTTGCGCCAAAAGAGGTCGCAGCGAGTAATAAATTTAAAAAAAACATACAAAAGTACTTCATCGCCTCACCTTC
>JAITNC010000188.1 GCA_031290675.1 Campylobacteraceae bacterium
TTTTTGTGGGGTTTTAGATGATAAATATCAAAAGAGCGGTAAAGCTGTTTTTTGTGCTGGATTTGCTCGTTGTTTTGAGTGCTTTGTATTTTGGTTTTAGCTGGCTCGTAAACACGCAAGTGGGCTTTTTTTGCTCATTTATCGTAACCGTGCTTTCGCTTTTCGGATACAAAAAGATGGTTGAAAATAGGGTGGAACTTTCAAGCGATATAACCCCGCAGCGTGATATTTTAGAGAAGATAGAAGACCCTTACGAGCTTTATGATGATGAGCGCCAAAGCGCAGAGCCGCAAATCAAAAAACCTCCGCGAGATGTCAAAGCGGCAGTCGGGGGATTTTTCTCACTCTACCGCATAGTCGGCTATGCGCTGTTTTTTGTGGCGTTTTTGATGTTGCTCAAAAGCGGATATTTCTCCGCACTGCCCTTTTTGGCAGGGGTGAGCGTTACGCCTGTTGGGGCGGTGGTGTATGGGTTACTGTCAAAATAATGTTTTGTTTTGGCTTTTACAATTTTTAGCTCGTTCTTTCGCCCGCTAATTTCGTTGCAATTTCGCCACGCTCGCTCACGTACTTCAGTACGCACCGCTCACGGGCTTCATTTGCGCCTCATTACCCGGCGAAATTACGTCGCTAAAATTTTGTAAATCTGAAATTACCCAATGCCTCTCCCTCCGTCATTGCAGGTAACTAAATTCCCCTCCTACGGAGGGGTGCCCGCAGGGCGGGGTGGTTGTCTTTGCCTTTAATTACGCATTACGAATTAATACAGACTAAAGGCTCTCTTTTATCTCGATAGTGCTTATCGTATCTCCCGCTTTGATACTGTCCAATACTTTCAAGCCGTCCTCATCAACGATATCGCCAAAAACCGTATGAACTCTGTCAAGGTGCGGTTGAGCCGAATGACATACAAAAAATTGGCTGCCTCCTGTATCGCGTCCTGCGTGCGCCATAGAGAGAGTGCCTCGTTTATGTTTGTGTGTGTTTTTGGCGCATTCGCACGCTATACTCCAGCCCGGACCTCCCGTACCTGTACCGTTTGGACAGCCGCCCTGTATGACAAAATTTGGTATCACTCTGTGAAATTTTAGCCCGTTGTAAAATCCACTGTTAGCCAAAAAGGCGAAATTTGCCACTGTGAGCGGTGTTTCGTCAGCGTAGAGTTTGAGCGTCATATCGCCTTTGTTTGTTTTGATGGTCGCATACGCAAATTTGGCGAGTTCGTCTTTTGTGTAATTGTAAGTTTTTAAGCTCATTGGAGTCCTTTTAAAAATTTTGCGCATTATACAACAAATAGGCAAGATTTGTTATAATCTCATCTTTAAAAGCAAGCAGGGACAAATGGTGAAAAAGTTAAAAAAAGCAGTAGTTTTACTCAATATGGGCGGCGCGCGCAACAAAGATGAGCTACGGCAGTTTTTAAAAAATATGTTTTTGGACAGGCGCATCATCGCTTCCGCTTGGAGATTTCTCCTCTCGCCTCTTATCGTGTCGCTTCGCCTAAATGAGGCGTGGAAAAATTACGCTCTTATCGGTGGCAGCAAGATATACGAACACACACAAAAGCTTGTTGATAAGCTAAACGTGCTTTTGGAGGGCGAGTACGATGTGTTTTTCGCCATGCGCTACACACGTCCAAAGATAGCCGAGCTTTTGGCGCTCAGGGGTTATGATGAGGTCTTGCTCTTTCCTTTGTACCCGCACTGCTCATCTACCACTACGCTCTCATCTTTTGATGACGCCGATAGATTTTTCAAAAATGAGCACACAAAAGTGCTTAAGATAGAGCATTTTTTTGAGGACAAACATTTCAACGAGAGTATCGTTAAATCTATCAAAAAACATCACAAAGAGGGCGCTCATCTTATATTTTCGGCGCATTCATTGCCTCTCTCCATCGCGAAAAATGACACTTACAAGAGCCATATAAAAGCGCATATAGCGATTTTGAGCGAAATGTTAGCACTTGAGGGGTTTAACTTCAAGGGTATTCATCTGGCTTTTCAATCAAAACTTGGACCTGTAAAATGGCTTGAGCCAAATCTTGGCGAAGTTCTGCGCCGCATATCGCCCAAACCTGTTGTTATATACCCTATATCTTTTACGGTGGACAACTCCGAAACAGACTACGAGCTTTCTATCTACTACAAAAATATCGCCAAAGATTTTGGCATAACATCATATGAAGTGTGCGAAGTACAAAACAGTAACGACAATTTTGTGAAATTTATCAGCGAAAAGATAAAAAGAAGTTTTTGAATTTATGGGAAAGTTTTAAAGTCGGCAAGAGCGCCGACTTTAAAAGAGGGTTGATTACCAACCAATAATAAGCTGAGAACCATCAACTACCCAAATGCCACGAGTTGAATCTTCATTGTTTTTAAAGTCATATACATAACCATTGACAACCCCTTCAACACCTTCCTTGCCACCACCAACATCATTAAGGATAGTATGCGCTTCTTTTAAATAATCAATATATCTTAATAATGTTGAGCCATCATAACCACTAGAAGATAACCATCTTGTTATTTGTATAGAAGTACCATTTGCGTTATTTTCTATATTTCTTAAAATGTTAGCTCTCGCAGCATTAGTTCCATTATCCGTAAAGACTTCTTTAAATAGTTCAGTAGTAATTGCATTTGATACATCAGTGCTAAAATAAGTGGGATCAGCTATTAAGCCGAGTGTTATTTCGCAGTTGTTGTCTGGACAAGATATTGGACTAGCTTGGTTGAGCATAACTCTTGCTTGTACTATATGATTAGGTAGTGCAATAGTTTTAATTCGTACCATACAAAATTCACTTTCGGGGTCGCTGTAAACATCATCACAACGAACTTGCTTATACTCAGTAGCAGGTAAAGTATTAAAAAGACTACTAGCTACCGAGGAGGGAACTTGTCTATAAATGATAGATTTCATAATATGATTGGTGTTGTCTTCTATTTCTTCTATTATATGTGTATTATATGCATTTGTATAATTTGAATTAAGAAAAAATACCCCACCGTTTAGAGATATATCTTTTTCTAAAGTATAAAAATCAAGTTTTTTGGTTAGGGTAGTATCTCCTTCATCATCACCATTATTGCAAGTTCCATTACCTCCGCCAAAACAAGTGCCGCCGCCACTGCCGCTTCCACCACCACAACCGACAAACAAACCACCCAATAGAGTCAAGATTAAGACTTTAAAAAGTACAGATATTCTCACAACCACTCCTCATAAATTTAAAAATTAGCATTAAT
>JAITNC010000115.1 GCA_031290675.1 Campylobacteraceae bacterium
TTGTCAACATAAGCGGCATACAGAGTCGTGCCTGTGTTGTTCAACTCATCACTCTTTATGCTGGCACCCTCAAATGATTGTATGATAGGCTTGCCCTTGCCTATCCCAACAAGAGGTATGCTGATAAATTGTCGTCCGACTTTGAGTGTAGTTTTGCTAAGAGTGTAAGAGAGATAAGCCTCTGACAACACAGCACCCGGCCCATATATGCCATTGGCTGCACGAAACGCAGCGAAATTTTTCGCCTCATCGTCCGCAAATGGCGTGCTTACACCTTGAAATGTTACCGCAGCTTTAAAACCGTAATAAAAGTCTGTGGTGTAGTTTAAACGAAGCGAGAAAGCCAAGATATCCGCACTCTCATCGCCAACTTTTTGATCAAAATAGTAAGTGCGAAATCCGCCGCTCACCTTTCCGCCCTTTATGGCATCTGCCAATGAGTCTGCTGCATTTGCATTTATACCAAAAGCAATGAGCAGGCACACACCTGTAAAAATCTTCATACATACTCCTTTTCGTAAAATTGAACTCAATCTATTTAAATGCTGATTGTAAATCAACCTTTAAAGCCCTGTATCCTATCGTATTGCTGTCTACAAATTTTATCTCAAGCAAAGACTCTTTTGTGCCGTATCTAAGCTCGTGCAAAAACGGTGCGAGGTCTACTTCGCCCCTTGCGTGCGCTCGCACATCCCCAAGTCCGGCAGTCGCGCTATAGATCATCATAGAGTCGGTTTTTGGCTGATACTCAACGACAGATGTTATAGGGCTAAACCACTCAAATCCTCTCTCTTTGCCAAACTCCCAGATCTGCTGTACGGTCATATTTTTCTCATCAACAACGTATTCGACGGCACGGCTGTATTTTGTATTTATATTTGCTGGTTGTTCCATGCCGCGTGAGTCGCCGTTGTCAAAGACGCCGATATGCAAAAGGTTGGATTTTGATTTCTCAGGGATAACATATGCTGTATGCTGTGTCCACGACCAGTCAAATCCACCCTCACTGTTTAGATATCCCGGGCATCTTGAACCGCTTTCGCCGCAATCTATCTTTTTGCCTTGCGCATCGATCGGAGTTAGCACTTTTGCGGCAAATTCGCCGCTCCAATCTTGCGGAGAAGAGAGTATCCATTTGACTTTTTTGTCTCTGCCGATTTTGACAACTGCGCTTTGGTGGCGTGAAGAGATGATGATAGAGTCATCGCTCGCATCATAGTTTGCGGAGTTCACGTGCGCCCAATTTCTCCCTGCGCCCACTCCTGCGACATCTCCAAACGGAGCATTGGCGTCTTTAAGCTCTTGTCTGCTTTTTGTAAGTCCAGCATGTTCGGCGTCTATATTTAGACATACCGCCCCCTGGTCCATAGCGAGCATATTGATATCTCTATACGGGTCAAGTATCTCCGCCAATTTCCATTCGTCAAGAACATTTCCGTCTCTGTCGAGTTCTATGATGACGTCCCTTACCGTCCTTACGTTTTTGCCGTCTTTTCTTTTATAGTCAGACGACGCCACCCTCAAAAGATAAGTGCCTTTTGATGTCTCTTCCAAATGGTGGCTAAAATCTACATAACTTTTAGGAAGCAGTCTGTGAAAAATCTCTCTTCCCATAAGGTCATATTTTACATACGCTTGACTCATACCCCACATCAATGCACCGTCTTGTGTCTGGTCAAAGCCCATCATATTGCCCTTTTTGCGCAAGTCGTTGGGGTCTCTTAATTTGCTCGTGTCAAGATACCATCTTATGTCGCCGTTCGTGTCTACTATCCAGACGTATGTTTCATAATCCCACTCCAAAGCGCCGCCTATTGGGTTGTTCCAGACAACTTGAGCAGCGTTGGGAAGCGTTGTCGATAAGTGGTTCATGAGGTACAAATCTTTTTTGACGCTCTCATCTGCCGCTACTATCACTTTTGCCAGCGGAAGCACCCTTTTTTGTTTCGTACCCGAACCGTAAAGGCTTATCGGCGGAGCGTATATAGTGTACGTCTCTTTGATATCTTGAGAGTTTGCGTTCAAATCCCTCAACGTGTATGAGACATTGACTGTGTTTTGGTGATCAGGGTACATTCCCCAAACAGGAATGCCGCCGTAGAGTAAGATTTTGTTGTCGGAGACGCTATAAGATATCGGTATACCAGTACCATCTTTGCCCTCAACAACAACTTTCACATTGGTAATTTTATAGCCGCCGTTTTTGATGATAGCGGTAAGAGGTGCTATGCCAAACGGATTCATAAGAACCGCGCCGATTTTACCTTCACTTTTGTATTTAACATTCTTGACATTATCAATAGAGTTTAATTCCATACATAACCTCGAATAATTTTTTGTTAAGCATTGAATCGTAATACATATTTACTTTATAACTATTTAAAAATAAAATTTACTTTTTAAAAGGTGAAATATAATTTAGAAGGTGATTTTTGAGGCAGAAGTTTGTCTATTTTAAGCTGTCTTTGTCCGCTCTGTTTTATTTTCCATCAATGCCGTTTTCATCTCTTCAGTTGAGACATCGTCTTGATGTATAAGAACCGTCTTTGCCGCTGATATCAGGCTTTTGGAGATATTGTGAGCGTAGGCGTTGTCGTTCATCAGTGATGTGCCTAAAAGAGGCGATATCTTAGCCGCTTTGATGAGCGAGCCGAGCGACCTTCCTGCGTTTGTATCAAATCTTTCGCCAAGCGACTCTACCTGTCCTATCAACGCTACGGCGTCCTCTTTATCTGAGCCTTCAAATACGCTGTTTAACACCCTTATCTGAGCCAAAATATCTTCTCTTATGTGGTTATACGCGCTCTTTATGTCACCATTGTCGCTGAGCATATACTTTGTCAAGTTTTTTTGCATATGTTTGACATCTTTCAACGCCTCCACTATGCCCAGAGCGGCTTTTTGCATATCGTTCAAATCCCTTATCATCTCCTCGTTTGCGATATTGCTCTGCGCTAGGATGACGAAATTTAGTATCTTGCCGTAGATATTTTTTATCCTTTTTTGGTACATTCGCTCAAAGTCAAACTCCAAAACAGTATCTCTTGAGGCTATCACATCTTCCGTGTTGAGGTTTGAGTT
>JAITNC010000030.1 GCA_031290675.1 Campylobacteraceae bacterium
CAGGGACACAATGTCCAC
Organism: Campylobacteraceae bacterium; assembly: GCA_031290675.1. GTDB lineage: Bacteria > Campylobacterota > Campylobacteria > Campylobacterales > Campylobacteraceae > JAIRKW01. The sequence goes on from JAITNC010000030.1 coordinate 19, forward strand.
AGCTATCACAGCGTCTGAGACAGGACACTTGGTTTTCGCTACATTGCACACAACATCAGCAGTACATACTATTAACCGTATCATAGATAGTTTTGAAGGCAATGAGCAAGTTCAGATAAGAAATATGTTATCCGTCTCACTGACAGCCGTTATATCGCAGGCTTTGCTTCCGCGAATAGGCGGCGGGCGAGTAGGTATCTTTGAGATATTGATAACAAATCCTGCTATCGCCAACCTGATAAGAGAAGACAAGGTACATCAGCTTTACTCACAGATGCAGTTAAACAAGTCGCAGTCTGGTATGATAACGCAAACGCAGTCAATGATGGAAGCCTTAAAGGCAAACCTGATAACAAAAGATGACGCTACGCGCCACTCTACGCAGCTTCAGGAGTTGTTGGCTTTGATGGGATAGTGATATTTTATTATTTGTAAAAGATAGACAACATAAAAGGTTTTGATATGGAATTTTCTTTCTCTTGGTTTGATGTAGTCATTATTATCATTGTTTTGGCTATCGGCATCAAAGGAGTGGTAAGCGGTTTTATCAGAGAGCTTTTCGCGGCTTTGGGCATTGTGGGTGGTATATTTTTGGCTTCACGCTACGCTCAAGACATCGGGGTATTTATCAACGATAACATATATGATGTGAGAAACGAAGCCGCCACACAAGTGATAGGTTTTGTCGCCCTGCTGTTTGTAGTATGGTTAGCGGCTACTATTGTCGGTGTAGCCGTATCAAAACTTGTAGATATGAGCGGGCATGCGAGGATAAATAAACTGCTAGGATTTATATTTAGCAGCATAAAGATATTTTTAGTAGCTTCAGTTTTGATATTCGCGCTCTCAAGTATAGAATTTATAAGAGCCAAAATGGTTGACGCTCTTGGAAATAGTTTTATGTACAAAGTGCTTTGCGATGTTGGCGAACAGATAGTAGACATCCATCCATCCGAACTTCCGAGTGTGAGCGACATAGTAAAACCCATAGTGAACACCACAAACAGCGTAATAGATACTATAAGTAATATCACCGAAACAAATCAAACGGAAGTCAGATGATATCTAAGGGGGCAGGATATGAAAAAATTTGAAAATATTGAGTACGATACGCTTCTCGCGAGTTTTAAAGAGATATTGAAGCGCAATAAACTCAAATACACGAGCCAAAGAGAAGTTATCTTGAAGACGCTTTACTCAAATAATGAACATTTTACGCCCGAGAAACTGCACTTTTTGATTAAAGAAAAATACCCCAAGCTCAATGTCGGTATAGCGACAGTTTATCGTACGCTAAATTTGCTTGAGGAGTCCGATGTAGTAACATCTATATCGTTTGGTACTCAAGGTAAAAAGTTTGAGCTTGGAAACAAACCTCATCACGACCATATGATTTGCAAAAATTGCGGCGAGATTATAGAGTTTGAGGATAAAGCCATAGAAAGACGCCAACAACAGATAGCCAGAGAGCGAGACTTTAAACTCACGGGGCATCTTATGCAGCTTTATGGCATCTGCGGTATTTGTCAACAACAGATAAAAAAATAGGGAGAAAGTTTTGATTTTTACAAACCAGCTTGAAATTCAGCGCATTGAAAAAGCTAATACATTGCGCTCTATTGGAAAAAATCCATATACACACAACACAACACGCACTATAAACGCGAGTGATTTCAAAGAAAAATTCTCATATATAAATGATACAGAAGAGAAAAAAGATGCTGCTTTGAGCGTAACGCTGATAGGCAGAATAAAATTTTTAAGACAGATGGGCAAAGCGGCATTTGCCAAGATAGAGGACGAGAGCGGAGCGCTTCAGATATATCTCAACAAAGAAGCTCTTGGGGACGAGTGGTATGACCATGTCAAAAAGCTCGTAGAGGTTGGTGACATCATTCAAGTCAGCGGTTTCCCGTTCATCACAAAAACAGGCGAGTTGTCTTTGCACACGACAAGTCTTGAGATAGCGACAAAGTCCATAACACCGCTTCCTGAGAAGTTTCACGGACTTCAGGACAAAGAGCTCAGATATCGACAAAGATATCTTGATATGATTATGAATCCTGAAGTTAAGCATGTATTTAAAACAAGAAGTAAAATCGTAAGCACGATAAGAAGATTTTTTGAGGAACACGGCTTTTTAGAGGTTGAAACGCCTATGATGCACCCGATTGCCGGCGGCGCAAATGCTAAGCCATTTGTGACATTTCATAATGCGCTTGGTATTGAGAGATTTTTAAGAATAGCACCCGAGCTTTATCTCAAAAGGCTGATAGTTGGAGGTTTTGACGCTGTTTTTGAGATAAATAGAAACTTCAGAAATGAAGGTATGGATTTGACGCACAATCCCGAATTTACCACTATAGAGTTTTATTGGGCGCACCATAACTATAAAGATTTGATGAGTTTGACCGAAAAGCTGTTTTTCACACTGCTTGATGTGCTAAATCTACCCAAAAAACTTGAATACGGCGAAAATATCATTGATTTTTCAAAACCATTTGAGAGGCTCTCATACAAAGACGCTCTCGTCAAGATAGGCGGCATTGAACGCTCTATACTGGACGACAAAAAAGCGATAGAAAGCAAGTTGAAAAAAGACGGATTTGATGTCAAGCCAAAGCTCAACTTGGGGCAGCTCCAATCAGAACTTTTTGACAATTATGTTGAGGAAAAGCTGATAAATCCTACATTTATCATTGACTACCCGATAGAGATAAGCCCGTTGGCGAGAAAAAGCGACGAGGACAACACTGTAGCGCAGAGATTTGAGCTTTTTATCGGCGGCAATGAGCTGGCAAACGGATTTAACGAGCTCAATGACCCGCTTGACCAATACGACAGATTTAGAGCTCAGCTTGAAGCGAAAGCGGCTGGAGATGATGAGGCTCACGAGATGGACGAAGACTATATACGAGCGCTTGGGTTTGGTTTCGCGCCAACCGCCGGAGAGGGTCTGGGTATAGACAGACTTGTTATGCTTTTGACAAATCAGATATCCGTTAGAGATGTTATACTATTTCCGGCCATGAAGCCTTTAAGACAAAACGATAACCAAGAAAATGAAGGAGATGATAAATGAGCTTTTTAGCGAAGCAAGACCCCGAGATTTATAAACTTTGCGAGCAAGAGTTGGAGCGCCAATGTTACAACCTTGAGATGATAGCGAGTGAAAACTTTGCCTCACCTGCGGTCATAGAGGCTATGGGCAGCATTCTTACGAACAAATACGCTGAAGGGTATCCAAATAAAAGATATTACGGCGGCTGTGAAGTCGTGGACAAGTTGGAGCAGATAGCCATAGAGAGGGCGCAAAAGCTTTTCAAATGCAAATATGCCAATGTTCAGCCAAATTCAGGCTCACAAGCAAATCAAGGCGTTTATCAAGCGCTTTTGAACCCTTACGATAAGATTTTGGGTATGGACCTCAGCCACGGCGGACACCTCACACACGGCGCAAAGGTCAGCAGTTCGGGCAAAACTTACCAAAGCTTTTTTTACGGCGTGAACTTAGACGGCAGAATAAATTACGACAAAGTGCGTGAGATAGCCAAAATAGTCCAGCCAAAGCTCATAGTTTGCGGCGCTTCAGCGTACCCAAGAGAGATTGATTTTAAAACTTTCAGAGAGATAGCAGACGAAGTCGGAGCGTATCTGTTTGCCGACGTAGCGCACATAGCGGGACTTGTGGTAGCAGACGAACACCAAGACCCATTTCCTCACGCTCACGTAGTAACATCTACAACGCACAAAACGCTCAGGGGGCCTAGAGGGGGCATCATACTCACAAATGATGAAGAGATATCAAAAAAGATAAATTCAGCTATATTTCCGGGTATTCAGGGCGGCCCGCTTGAGCATATCATAGCGGCAAAAGCGGTAGGTTTTGGAGAAAATCTAAAACCGGAATGGAAAACTTACGCCAAACAAGTCAAGATAAACGCTAAAATTTTAGCAGAAGTGTTATCAGCCAAAGG
>JAITNC010000036.1 GCA_031290675.1 Campylobacteraceae bacterium
TGGCGATGATATATCTCAAAAATACGGTGTCATCAAGAGCGACAAAAAAGGCAGAACGACGATAATCTTAGTGAACGAAACTTTGGGGTATTAAAAAGTCTCTTTTACGCTTTTCTGACGTGTTCTTTTGCGCCAATACTTCGTTGAGTGCTCGCCAGCTTGCGTCTATACTAGTATGTATTATTCCTCGCAGGCTCACTCCTTTCCTCGTCTTGGTGCAAAATATCTACGCCAGAAAAACATAAATTTGGTATGCTTAAGGTGTCCCACCACCACTTCCGTCATTGCGGTGAGCCGAAGCCCTGAGCTTGCGAAGGGTCTCTCAAGCGTGGCAATCCACTGGCTTGTCTTTTGCATAATAACCTCGTTGCAAATTCGCCGCGCTCGCTCACGTACGTTTAGTACGCACCACTCTCGGGCTTCATTTGCGCCTCATTATCGTGCGAAAAACTGACGCTAAAATTTTGCAAACCTGGTATTAAAATTCCCCTCCTGCGGAGGGGTGTCCGAAGGACGGGGTGGTTTTTTGATGAGAATATTGCGCCACGTACACCTTTTTTGTCATTGCGAGTGAGCTCTCGCTCGTGGCAATCTCAGCTTTTTTCTGAAAGACAAATAAACACAGATGCTCACGCCTTCGCCGAAGTCATGACGCAAGAGGGTGAAATGCGCCACACGCACGCCTTCCCGTCATTGCGGTGAGTCGAAGCCCTGAGCTTGCGAAGGGTCTCTCAAACGTGGCAATCCACTGATTGCTTCGCTTGCAATGACGAAGAAGGGTTGTATTACATTGTATTACAAAAACCAAGCAGCCATAACGGGAATAGTGAAAAAAGCGAGCAGTGTGCTCAAAAGTGTAGCGAGCGAGGCTTGTTCGGGTTTGACCTTGAACAGAGTAGCCATTATCGCCGTATTTGCCGCCATAGGCACTATGGAGTAGACCAACATCACTTGATACGCGCCCTCGTTCAAAAGATGAAAAATATTTTTATCCACGAACGCCACAAAAAGAGCAAGCAGCGGCCACATCACGAACTTCGCAAAAAATGCCGCACTTATAAATTTTTTATCAAGCCCCACGCTTTTTATACCGCAAAGCCCCATGCCGACCATCATCATGCCAAGCGTTGAGTACGCACCCCTCAAAGTGTCCAGATAACCCATAAAACTCTCGCCAAAATTCACACCCGATATATTGCACGCAAATCCCGCCACAGCAGCGTAAATAACAGGCAATTTGGCTATTTTCATCATACTTTGTGCAAACGTATAGCTGCCTCTTGAGATGATGTAAAAACCTATCGTATACTCATACAAAAACGACATCACGAGAGCCAAAACGTAGAGATTTGCGATGTCGGTGGGAAGCAGTATAAAAGCCAAAGGTATGCCGAAGTATCCCGTATTTCCCGTGCCTGCGCTAAAAGCTACAAGGTTTTTTGTCTTATCGCTCCAAACTCTTTTGGCGATGAAAAGCGTGAAAAAACAGAGTCCCGCCGACATAGCAAATATCACGAGTGGCAAGAGTATGACGCCCTTGTCAAGATGTACCTGCAAAGTAGCCCCAAACACGACCGCGGGGGACAATATATAGACGATGAGCGGCGCTATCATATCGCGCGATATGCCGAGCTTCTTTACGGCCGCAAACCCAAGTGCGATGTTGATATAGAGAGGGAATATTTTAAGACCCAACGCTATAATTGTAGAAAACACAAATATCCCTTGAAAGTTATTGAAGGCAAATTATATTATAATAAAACCAAATTTGAGCAAGGACTTGATAATGCAGCTTACACATTTAGATGAAAAAGAGCGTCCAAAAATGGTAGATGTGTCAAACAAGCCCCAAACGCAAAGGACGGCGGTCGCCAGCGGTATCATCACTGTGAGCAAAGAGGCTTTTGAGATGGTAGGGCAGCAAAAAAGCAAAAAGGGTCCCGTGCTTCAGACGGCTATCATAGCTGCTATAATGGGGGCGAAAAAAACGAGCGAACTGATACCTATGTGTCACCCATTGGCGCTCAGCTGCGTGTCGTGTGAGGTGGAGGAGAGGGCGAGCGAAAACTCGTTCAAACTCATCGTCACGGCAAAACTCAACGGACAAACAGGCGTTGAGATGGAAGCGTTGAGCGGCGTGAGTATCGGGCTTTTGACTATCTACGATATGCTCAAAGCCGTAGACAAAAGTATGGTTATCTCGCAAATCTGTTTAGAAAAAAAGAGTGGAGGCAAAAGTGGAGAATACATCAGATAATATCAACTCCAAAGAGCTTGTTTTAGAGTACCCATGTGTGTGGGAGTACAGGCTCGTAACGACGGCAGATACGGACATACACGAGATAGCCGAGGGCATTTTAGGAAGCAGGGCGCACAAACTTGAAGCGTCAAAGACAAGCAAAAAGGGTGCGTTTAAAAGCTACGCCTTGAAGCTTGAAGTCGCAAACGACGAGGATAGAAAAGGTATTTTCGCGAGTTTGCGTGAACATCAAAATATAAAATTTGTTCTTTAAAGGATATACGATTATGGAAGCTGTGAAGACTATTTTTATCAACAGTATCAGAGAAAATGCCCAGAGTTCGGACATATCATCTATCATTTGCGATTTGGTATTTGACATCTCTTTGAAAAAACTGCAAAATTTATCAAACGAAGATAGCATACAAACAAGGCTTGAGCATCTTTTCAAGCTTTTCACGGAAGCCCTTGATGAAGAAGGGGCGAAAAGCGCAAAAAGTATCGCTGCTGTGATAGACGGCTTGATACGAGCGGCGAGCTATGACAAAAAACAGTACCTGCTCAAAACTATGTACGAAAGAGAGCAGATAGAAGCCTCTCTGCGCAGACAGTCAAACGAACTGACGGCGCTTATAGCGAACACTTATGATACTATAGAAAATGCCGCTAAAAGTATGTCTGGCGAGGACAAAACGCAGATAAATCAAGGTCTGATTGACGCCAAACTGCTCAACATTGAAGTGCTTGGTATCCTCAAAGAGGTCGTGGAGGAGGCGTTTATAGCCACCATAGAGCAAGCGGGCGATATACAGGACACCATAAAAGAGATAAGCAAAAATGTTACATACCAAGCCATAAATGAGGGAAAATTTACAAAGGCACGCATCATAGACATAGCCAGCGTGATAATACAAGCCGCTTGCGACATAGCCGATAGCGACTACGCAAACGCTACCGACATCTTAAACGGCGCCGTAAAAGGGACAAAAAAAGGTATAGCCAAAGCCGTTACAAAGTTCAAAAACGAGTTGAGATTTGCACCTGAGGAGGTCAAAGAGTTTGTGGAGCAAGAGGCGTTAGAGAGCCAAAAAGCTATCATCAACACGGAGGAGGCGTTCATAGCTATGTTAAAACGCTGCCAGACAAACTCCGACGGTATCTCATCTAAGATATTATTTGGAATCATCACCGAACACAGCACTTATATCGCAAAGCTTAAAAGGCTGAGCGCAGAGGCGGCAGGAGCTTGGAGCGCCAAAATAGAAAACTTCAAAGATGAGGGGCTGAAAGATTTTAGAGAGAAAGCGGGCAAGAAGTTTGAGGAGATAAAAAAAGGCACAAACGAAAAAGTCGCCGCCTTCAAAACAGACGCTGTGCCAAAAGCCAAACAGATGGCGGGCGATGCCAAAAACTTGGGCTTTCGTGCGTGGGAAGCGACAAAAACAATGCTTGATGATGTAGTGAAAAACGCCAAAGACAGAAAGAAAAAATAATCACAAAAGGAGGAAACCCCTCCTCTTGTGTTTGTCTTAAAAAAGACCCGTTAGTTTTTCGGAAGTACTGATAAAGATATTTTTCTTTTGAGTATAAGCTTCCAAAATCACCTTGTGAGTTTCGCGTCCTATGCCTGACTTTTTGTAGCCGCCAAATGGCGAATGGGCAGGCAGCTGGTTGTAACAATTGACCCACATACGCCCCGTGCGCACAGCTTTTGACACACGCAAGGCACGATTTATATCACGTGTCCATACAGCGCCGCCAAGACCGTACTGCGAGTTATTTGCTATCGCTACAGCCTCAACTTCGTCATCAAACGGTATCACAGATACGACAGGCCCGAAAATCTCTTCGCACGACACGCTCATATCGCTCTTGCAATCAACAAGTGCCGTCGGGTAGATAAACGCCCCTTCCGTGCCGAACTGCTTGCCGCCTGTCAAAAGACGCGCGCCCTCTTTGATGCCTTTTTCTATGTAGCCAAGTATTTTCTCCTGCTGTTTTTTGTTGATTTGAGTTCCTATTTGCGTACTGCTCTCCAGCGGGTCGCCAATCTTTACAGACTCAAATTTCGCCTTCAAAAGCGTCAAAAATTTGTCATAAATAGAACGCTGCACCAAAAGCCTTGAGCCGGCACAACACACTTGACCTTGATTGAACAGGATACCTATAGCGACGCCCTCAATGGCTTTGTCTATCTGTGCGTCCTCAAATATGATATTTGCTGATTTGCCGCCAAGCTCCAAAGTAGCGGGAATGAGTTTTTTCGCCGCCGCAAGAGCCACGTTGTAGCCGACCTCCGTAGAGCCCGTAAACGCCAACTTGCTAAAACCTTCGTGGTCTAATATATATTGACCTGTCGTAGTGCCGGAACCGGTTATGACATTTACCACGCCAGCGGGCAAAACATCATTTAAAATGCGGGCAAATTCAACCAAAGTGACAGATGTATCCCGTGAAGGTTTGATGACGATACAATTGCCCGCCGCCAACGCCGGAGCTATCTTCCAAGCGGCCATCAAAAGCGGGAAATTCCAAGGGATAATCTGCCCCACAACGCCGATAGGCTCGCTTAAAACGATGCTGAGGCTATCCTCATCAATCAAATCAGCCTCATCGCTGTGAGCTCGTATCACACCCGCAAAATAGCGAAAATGGTCAACCGACAACGGCACGTCTATAGCTGTCGTTTCACGTATTGGCTTGCCGTTGTCCAAAGTTTCCAACACAGCAAACCGCTGCGTCTCCGCTTCAAGCTTGTCCGCTATCTTGAGCAGCAGGGCTGAACGCTGCGCCGGAGATGTTTTGCTCCACGCCTCAAAAGCAGTCCACGCACTCTTAACCGCCAAATCCACATCGCCCCGCTCGCCCTCGGCAAAAGTTGCCAACTGCTCGCCCGTAGCGGGATTTGTACTTGTGAAAGTTTTTCCGCCCGCACCGTCTCTCCACTCGCCATTTATCAGCATTTGATACTTCTGCTGCGGTCTTAACGACTGTGGTAAGTCTTTGAGTAGCTTCATCTAAACTCCTTTAACGTGAAATTTTGGATATTGGTTTTTATTATACAACTAAAAAGGTAATTTGACGTATATGGCGTTTTTACAGATGTTTTGTTGAGGGTTTGAGGGTTTGTGTCATGAATTCGCCGAAGGCGTAAGTATCTGTGTTATTTTTATGTTTTAAAATAAAGCTGAGATTGCCATGCTTGTCAGCTCACCACAATGACACAAAGGGACGTGAAGTCGCGACACGCCCCCGTCATTATGAGTTTAGATGATTTTATTCACCAATATAGCACTCTATAACTCCGCAAGGTGAGGATTTGATATTTTCACAAACAGGTGGAATTATCTCTTTGGCATTTATATCTATGAGTGCCATTTTACCATTTATTTTATAAGCAAATGTATCATTTCCGATGCTTGTCAAACTATCATATTGCCTATCAAATAGCTTTTCCCCGCGATAGTTATAAAGTGTGCTCTCATTTTTGAGTGTTGCTATAAAAAATTTATCGTTAAAAGTAACCCTGTCAGCCTTTAAATCGTGCAATATCTTGCCGGCGTAGTCAAAAATTAGCACTTTATCTTTCTGGTAAACAACAACAAAATCATCTCTAAAATCTATTCTCAAAAAACTATCTATAATCGGCTTTAGCTGCAAGTTGAGCAATCCTAGATTGTACCCTCCGGGCTTCGGCTTCGCGCTAGCGTAGACAATAAGTCCATTGTATGACCTTCTAAATATATATTTGTCTTGAAAATCAATGACAATATTTCCGTCAAAATCAACAAGTGCGGATTTTCCGTCCTTGTAAAAAACCAGCAAATCATACTTTTCGCGTGATTCGGATTCTGTGTTGGGTTTCATATTGTAAGCTGTAAACAGGGATTTATTATTTGCGTCAAATAAAGATACCGTTATCTCTTTTTTGGCAGGATTTTTGGCGGAAGGTTTGACTGTCTGCAGGGTAAAACGACTATCGTTTATTTTCATATATCCAGTTATATCGTCTGCGAGCAGATTTCCGTCTATATCATAAAGATTGAATGCCTTAATCGCCCTTCCGTCTACAAGAGTACTTCCATACTCCATCATATAGCCAAACGGAGAGAATATTTTTATTTTTGATGAATTTTTGTTTTCTAAATAAAATTTGCGCTTAGACAACCTCTCCAAATCCGCAAAATCTTGCGTTGTATTTTTAGCATACTTTATGGCGTCTTTTCCGGTGGCGTTTATCGGCAAAATATCATATTTGCTAAGTCCTTCAAGTCCTATCGTTTTTTCACAACTCTCAGTACCATAATATATTTTAGCGTATGTCTTGTCAAATAATTTTTTGCCTTTTTCGTCATATAGCTGTATTTTGCTATCATCAATAATCTCTCTTTTTCCTACGATATTGCCATTTTCAACCATCAAAAAATCAGAGTTTCTAAAATCTCCATTTTTATTTTGCCAAAATCCCATCAATGCTATGCCCAAGTTATAATATCTATCATGCATCAATTGATTATTTCTAAAGTAACAAGTCGTTCCTTTTTGCTGTTGCAGTTTTTTGACAGCGACCGCTTCGTCTTCTGCTATTGTAGTGTCATATATTTTGCATTTATTGTCTATCACCTGCACATACGAAACGTCTTTCATTGAGTTTCTTGCGTTGTTTCTGCAAATATCACTATCGCACAATGAAGGCACTATCTGCTCTATCACATTATCATCAAGTTTTACATAAGCAGAATAATATATCTTGTATACACCATTCATCTGTTCTTGACTCAGGGGAATTACACCGCGACTTGCACCGCAGCCAACAATAAAAACCAATATCAATATACTTAAAATCAAAGCTTTTACACTACTCATTTGTATCCTTTTTTTCAATTTTTATTATTGTATTATAGACAAGAGTTTTTGTCAAGTTTTTTTGTATATTCCCCTTCCGTCATTGAGAGTCGAAGCCCTGAGCTTGCGAAGGGTCTCTCGCTTGTGGCAATCCACTCTTTTGCCAGACAAGCGACGAAGTTCCCCCATTGTCATGCGTGAACGAAGCCCCCACCACATTGTCATGGCTCCGCCTGCGAAGCATCTGTGTTTCTTTGCCACCACAAACCACCTTGTGTCATACAGAGTGAGCAGAGCGAACGAAGTATCTGTGTTTATTCGTCCTTTCTTTTCCATAGAGAATAGAAGCTGAGATTCTTCGCCTTCGGCTCTGAATGACATACTCCTCCGTCATTGCGAGGAGCGAAGCGACGTGGCAATCCACCTATCTGTCAAAACACAGATACTTCACTATGCCCGTGAAACCTTCGCACTTAGAGTAATTCCGAGATTTTTCAGAAGTTTGAAAACAGTGTCAATCCCAACGCTTCTTTGTCCATTTAGCGATTTGTACAGACTTTCTCTGCTGACATTTATATCTTTCGCAACAGCTGTCATACCTTTGGCTTTGGCGATGTAACCAAGAGCTCGTTTAAATTCTACCTCATCGCCGTCCTCTAAAACTTGATTTAGATACCATTCTATCGTTTCATCATCAACCAAATCTTGAGATATGTCAGTATCAAATGGTGTCAATTCGGCGTCTTCCGGTGTGATATATTTATATTTGCTCATCTTTCTTTGCCTCTCTTTTTTCTTGAATTTCTTTTAACAACTCTTTTGCGGCATCTATATCTTTTTGCTGCGTAGATTTATCGCCGCCACTCAAAAGCCAAACCTCACTACCCTCTATATACAGGTTGAAGTATATCCGATAACCTGCCCCCATTTTAAACTTAATCTCGCTTATACCATCTCCAATGGGTGATGTTTTACCAAGATATCCATCTTTTTCAATACGTTCTATTTTTTGCCTAACGGCAACTTTTAATATTTTGTCTTTTATGCTGTCAAACCATTTTTGAAACGGTTTTGTTTTCTCGGTCTTCAACATCGTCTAAATCCTCCCTTTTGTGGTATTGTAGTCAAAAGATTACGATTTGTCAAGAGAGAGTGTACAAAGAGAGCTGAGATTCTTCGGCTACGCCTCTGAATGACCTAAGAGTGGATTGCCACGTCGCTACGCTCCTCGCAATGACGAGGGACTGACAAATAAACACAGATGCTTCGCAGGCTCAGCATGACAACGGGGACCGTTCACGAATGACATAAGAGTGGATTGCCACGTCGCTTCGCTCCTTGCAATGACGGGAGGGGGGATGGTGTTCGCCAAAGGTATAACAGCTGTCGCGAAAGATATAAAATATCGGCAATACTTGACTTTTTGTGATTTTTAAATTACAATACACAAAATGCAAAAGGGGTTTGGATGTTTAAGGTTGAGAGAACAAAACCGTTTCAAAAATGGTTTGA
>JAITNC010000038.1 GCA_031290675.1 Campylobacteraceae bacterium
AGCGGAAAATTTGTCTTTGACATAAAAGACGAAGATATCCATATGGCTGTAGAGAAGAGGCTGAGCGACATCATAGGCAACGAAATCGGCGGCAAACTCCACACAGCCAGAAGCAGAAATGACCAAGTTGCGCTTGATTTCAGGCTCTATGTGCAAAAAAACTCACTCACGCTCTCGTCGCTCACCAAAGAGCTTATCCGAACGCTGCTTGACATAGCCAAAGACAACACAAATACGCTGCTTCCGGGCATGACGCACCTGCAGCACGCCCAACCGATAAATCTCGCTTTTCATCTGCTCGCTTATACGCAGATGTTCAAGCGTGATGTGCAGAGATTTGAAAGCTCATACGAGCGAAACAACTTCTCGCCGCTCGGTAGCGCCGCACTTGCCGGCACTCCCCACCCGATAGACAGAGAGCAGGTCGCCAAAACGCTCGGCTTTTCAGGTGCTAGCGCAAACGCTATGGATAGCGTGAGCGACAGGGATTTCGCGCTGGAGATTTTATTTAACATATCTGTTCTGATGATGCATATATCAAGATTTGCGGAAGAGTTGATACTATGGTCAAGCTCGGAGTTTAGATTTGTAACTCTTAGTGACGAGTACTCTACGGGCAGCTCCATCATGCCGCAAAAGAAAAACCCCGATGTACCAGAGCTTTTGAGAGGTAAAACAGGTAGAGTTTACGGCAATCTTATAGGGCTTTTGACAGTTTTAAAAGGTCTGCCTCTCGCGTACAATAAAGATATGCAAGAGGACAAAGAGGGTGTTTTTGACAGCGTTGAGAGTGCCGGCGTTTGCCTGCGAATACTAAACGAAGCCGTGAAAACGATGAGTATCAACAAAGAAAATATGCTCAAAGCCTGCCTCAAAGGACATCTAAGCGCTACCGATTTGGCTGACTATCTGGTCAAACGCTGCGGTGTGCCGTTTCGTGAGGCGCATTTTATCACGGGCAAAGCGGTGGCAAGAGCCGATGAACTTGGAGTTGACATATCAAATCTTGACGTGAGCGAGCTGCGAAAGATAGATGAGCGCATAGAGGACGATGTTGTGAAATATCTAAGCCTTGAAGCCTCTATGAACGCTAGAACCTCAAAGGGCGGCACAGCTACGAGCGCGACTTTGTTACAAATCAAAGATATGGAAGAGTGGCTTTGAAGTAATTTGGGCTTTTATATATTTTAACTTGGCTTGTCTTGCGCTTCCTCCTCCGTCATTGCGAGCCCGCTTGCGGGCGTGGCAATCCACTCTCTTTTTATTTAAAAAATATTACTTTTATAACTACACATTAGTATAATATTAATTTTTATTGCTCTTTGGGTTTATAAATACATAATTCTGGATTGCCACGTTTGCAAGCAAACTCGCAATGACGGGAAGGTGGTCATAGACAAATAGCAACTATTTTTGAGTATTATCTCCTAAAAACCAAAATAAAAATCGCCGCCCCTTGTGGTATTTGATAGACAAAACAAGACTTTTTATATTTTTTTTGATAGAATTTCACAACTAAAACAAAAAAGGCGATATATTTTGAAATTAATAGTAGTAGAATCCCCCACAAAAGCAAAAACAATCACCGGCTTTTTAAACAAAGAGGATAATTCATACACGGTTATAGCTTCCAAAGGCCACGTCAGAGACCTTCCCAAGCACAGTTTTGGCATAAAGATAGAGAACAATACGTTTACTCCCGAATACAAGATAGAAAAAGAGCACTCCGCGATAGTCAAAGAGATAAAAACGCTCGCCGCAAAAAGCGATGAGATATTTATCGCGACCGATGAGGATAGAGAGGGCGAGGCTATCGGATTTCACATAGCGACCGCTATCGGCAAAGAGCCCGAAACGCTCCCCCGCATAGCTTTTCACGAGATAACAAAAACCGCCATTTTGCACTCTTTGAAAAATCCGCGCAAGATAGACATCAACAGCGTGAACGCACAGCAAGCCAGACGCCTCCTTGACCGCATAGTCGGCTACAAGCTCTCCCCCCTGCTCGCCTCCAAGATACAAAAAGGCTTGAGCGCGGGACGTGTCCAATCCTCGGCGCTCAAGATAGTAGTAGACAGAGAGCGTGAAATACAGGCTTTTGTGAGAGAAGAGTATTGGTCATTGGACGGCGTATTTGCCCCAAATATAGAAGCCTCCCTTGTGGAGTTTGGCGGCAAAAAGATAGAAAAGATGAGCATAACAAGCGAAGCCGAAGCCACGCAGATAAAAGAGGCGTTGGTATTGGCGGATTATAAGATAGAAAGCATTGAAACCAAAAAAAGAAACAGCTCGCCTCAGCCGCCGTTTATGACCTCCACCTTGCAACAGAGCGCCTCTTCAATGCTCGGCTTTTCCCCGAAAAGGACTATGAATATAGCGCAAAAGCTGTATGAGGGCGTCAAAACGCACAAAGGCGTGAGCGGCGTCATCACATACATGAGAACAGACTCGCTAAATATCGCCAAAGAGGCTATGGAAGAGAGCAAAAAAGAGATACTTCAAGCTTATGGCAAAGAGTACCTCCCCGAGAAGCCGCGATACTACGCCACGAAGTCAAAAAGTGCGCAAGAGGCGCACGAAGCCATACGCCCTACCATCATTGACTTCACGCCAAGCATCGCTAAGGGCTATCTTGACGGGGACGAGCTCAAACTGTATACGCTTATCTACAACCGATTTTTGGCGTCGCAGATGGCAAACGCCGTCTTTGAGTCCCAAAGCGTTATATTTGCCTGCGAGCAGGGCAAGTTCAAAGCGAATGGCAGAAGGCTTATATTTGACGGATTTTATAGAGTTTACGGCGAAAATGACAAAGATACGCTGTTGCCTGAGCTGAAAGAGGGCGAAGCGGCGAAGCTCAAAACACTCACTGCAAATCAGCACTTTACCGAACCTCCTGCGAGATACTCGGAAGCCAGCCTTATCAGCAAGCTGGAGGGTCTTGGCATAGGACGCCCATCAACGTACGCTCCGACTATCTCTATACTCACTTCGCGCGATTATATCAATATAGAAAAAAAGCAGATAGTACCGACCGAGATAGCGTTTACGGTTACAAAAATGCTTGAGGACAATTTCCCAAATATCGTAGACAGCAACTTCACCTCGCTGATGGAAGATACGCTGGATTTGGTAGCTGAGGGCAAAAAAGACTGGCAGAGCGTTTTGGCGGATTTTTACGAGCCGTTTGATGAGCGTGTCAGCAAGGGCAAAAAAGAGATAAAAAGCGTCAAAGTTGCTACCCCCATAGGCGAACAGTGTCCCGAATGCGGCAGTGAGCTGCTGCTGAGAAAAGGGCGCTTTGGCGAGTTTGTGGCGTGCAGTGCATACCCCAAATGCAAATATACAAAAAACATCTCCAAAACCCCAAAAGCCGAACCTATCAGACTATCGGTCAAATGTCCGGAATGCGGCGGCGATATACTTGAGCGTGTGTCAAAAA
>JAITNC010000040.1 GCA_031290675.1 Campylobacteraceae bacterium
TATATCGCTACTTATTGATATTATATTTATTTTTTGTGCCATTATCATATGGATTGCCACGCTGCAGTCACAAGCTCGCAATGACGGAGAAGAGGCTGAGAGCTGAGATTGTCACTCTGCTTCGCTCCTCACAATGACACAAAGGGGCGTACGTGGCGCACTTCCACTGTGTAATTTGCTGGATTGCCACGCCTTGCAAGCAAGCTCGCAATGGGCAAGGGGCTTTGAGCATACCAAATTTATGATTTTATGGCATAGCTATTTTGCGTCAAGACAAGGCAGGGAGTGAACCGGCGAGGAATAATACATACTAGTATAGACGCAAGCCGGTGAGCGAGTAACGAAGTATTGGCGCAAAAGAGCAAGCCAGAAAACATAAAAGGTGGCTTGGAAAATGCTAAATTGTCGTTTTTACTTTATTGATTTTATAGTAAATGATACCGCCGATAACCGCCAAAACAACCAAGCCGATGACGATATACGTCAAATACTCATGTATCAACTCCTCATTTTGTCCGATAAAGTACCCTAAAAGTGTCAAGATATTTACCCAGATAAACGAGCCCAATATCGTATACAGCGAGAATTTGGCAAGATTCATACGGGCGAGCCCCGCCGGAATAGATATAAAATGCCTCACGCCGACAAGCAGTCTTCCGCTAAATGTAGATATCTCGCCGTGGCTTTTGAAAAAAGTTTCAACTTTTTCCAAATGGTGCGGTTTGAAAAAGAAGTATTTTCCGTATCTTAAGAGTATCGCACGTCCGAGTTTCAAAGCCAAAAAATAGTTAACGCAAGCCCCCGCCAGTGAGCCAAAAGTACCCATCAAAACTACCAAAAGATAGTTCATCTCGCCTTTATGTACCAAGTATCCGGCGGGGATTATCACTACTTCGCTCGGAAGCGGGAACAGTGAGCTTTCTATCGCCATAAGGATAAAAATCCCCACATATCCCAAACTTCCGATAGTCTGTATCAGCCAAAGAGATAAAGCTTCTATCATATTTGGTTAAAATACTTCCAATATCGCGCCTTGATACTTCTCTTGTATGAAATCTTTGACCTCTTGAGAAGTGATAGCTTTGTTGAGCGCCTTGATAGCGTCAAGATTTTCATTTCCGGCTTTCACGACTACGATATTTGCATACGGAGAGTCTTTAGCCTCTATAGCCAAAGCATCTTTTAGCGGATTTAGATTTGCTGCAAGAGCGTAATTTGTATTGATAACAGCTATCTCAAAATCGTCAAGCGTTCTTGGAAGCTGCGCCGCCTCAAGCGTTTCTATTTTGAGGTTTTTTGGGTTTTCTGTGATGTCAAGCAGCGTTGTGATAGCGTTTTTCTTGTCAAGTTTGATAAGTCCAGCACTTTGCAGCACATCAAGCGCCCGCCCACCGTTTGTCGGGTCGTTTGGTATAGCTACGATAGCACCCTCTTTAAGCTCGTCAAGCGATTTAATCTTGCGTGAATAAACACCCATAGGCTCTATATGAACCGCTACTGTTTTCACAAGGTGAGTGTTTTTGTTTTTGTTAAATTCTTCAAGATAAGGCTCGTGTTGGAAAAAGTTGGCCAAAACTTCGCCGTTTTCTGTTGCGATATTTGGTATCACGTAGTCGCTGAACGGTTGGATTTTGAGTGTATAACCCTCTTTTTCAAGCAGAGGTTTTACAACTTCCAAAATCTCAACATGAGGCACGGGCGTCGCCGCTACTGTAATCTCTTTTGAGCTCTTTTTGCCGTCGCTGCAACCTGTGAAAGCCAATAGTATAGCCGCCAATAATGTGTAAAATATTCTCATTTGCATCTCCTTAAGTTTAATGTTTGATGAGTTTGTATATGAAGTTCCCAATGCTTTGAAAGCACTGAACCATAACAATCAAAATGACAACCGTGTAAAACAGTATGTCGGCTCTGAAACCGTCATATCCGTACTGTTTTGCCACAGCCCCAAGACCTCCTGCCCCAACAGCTCCCGCCATAGCTGAAAAGCCTATGACGATGATAAGAGTTAGCGTGATGGAAAGTATGATGCTTGGAAACGCTTCGGGTAGTAAAACCCTAAATACGATTTGCACCTTACTCGCCCCAAAAGACCTCGCCGCCTCTATGATACTTCTGTCCACCTCCTTAAATGCGCTCTCTATCAGCCTTGCGATAAATGGAGCCGTTCCTATCGTCAAAGGAACTATGGCAGCGTTTTCGCCTGTATATCTGCCGACTACGAACTTTGTAATGGGAAATAATACAATAATTAATATTATAAAAGGGAATGAGCGCAGTGTGTTTACGATGACATCAAGCGTTGCGTATACGTATCTGTTTGGAGATAGCCCGTCATTGCTCGTCAATATCAAAATAACAGCCAGAAAAAAGCCGATGAAGGACGCCAGCAGGGTTGAAATCACACTCATGTAGAGGGTTTGAAATGTGGCTGTGATGATTAGCGTGAGCATAGTGTCCATCAGATGACCTCCCAAACGATATCTGTTTTGTTGTCTAAAAAATCTTGAACTTTTGATGAATTTCGCTCGTCTATGTTTATCACGAGTGAGCCTACCACTTTGTCGCCGAGCTTTTCAAGTTTGCCCCAGACGATGCTGAAGTCTATGCCAAGCTCTCGCGCCATCATCGTAACGATTGATTTGTTTGATATGGTGCTTGGAAAATAGAGTCTTATATTTACGCCATTTTGAGGCAAAATCTCCTCTTCGCCCAAAAACTTTCTCATCTTTTCGTCCGGTTTTAAAAACAGCGTTTCTATCTCCCCAAGACCTATGATTTTTCCGTTTTCCAACAGCATCGCCCTCGTGGCTATCTTTTTGACTACTTCCATTTCGTGAGTTACCAAGATGATAGTGATGCCAAGCTTTTTGTTTATGTCCCTTAAAAGCTCCAAGATAGACGCTGTCGTGTTTGGGTCAAGTGCGCTCGTGGCTTCGTCGCTCAGAAGTATCTTTGGCTCTAAGCCCAAAGCTCTCGCGATTGCCACACGCTGTTTTTGCCCGCCGCTAAGCTCCCTCGGGTACGCCTGTTTTTTCTCCTCAAGCCCGACAAGCTTCAACAGCTCGCCTACTTTTTTCTCAATAATATCTTTTTTGTATCCCCAAAGGCTCATCGGCAAAGCGATATTTTCATATACATTTTTTTGGTTTAGAAGCGAAAACTGCTGAAATATCATACCCATATCTTTTCTCAAAAACCGCAGCTCGTCCTCGCTCATCTTGCCTATCTCTTTATCAAAAAGCTTAAGCGTGCCTTCGTCGTATTTCTCAAGACCGTTTATGCAGCGAAGAAGCGTTGATTTGCCCGCTCCGCTGTGTCCTACGATAGCAAATATCTCGTTTTTTTCTATTTTCAGGCTAATATCGCTTAGGATTTTCTGTTTGCCGAAATATTTTCCGAGATTTGAGATATCTATCAAGACTTAGCCTTTGAGAGCGCTTCAAGCTCCTCATCTACTTTTGAAAGTTTGCTTTTAGCGTCATTTAACGCTGCTCTGTTTTGTTCTACGACCTCTTTTGGGGCGTTCGCTACAAATCGTTCGTTGCCGAGCATTCCCTCAAGTTTTGCGCTCTCTTTTTCAAGTTTGACTTTTTGAGCGTTGAGTCTCTGCACCAAAGGCGTCAAATCCACATTTTCAAGAGGTATGAAAACTTCCAAGTTGTCCCCTACATCACGCACGGCGTTTTGAGGATTTTCGCTCACAAAACTTACATTTTCAACTTTCGCCAACAGCTTGATAAAGGGCGAAAACTTCTCATCTATGCTTTTGTTTTCAAGTTTTATGGCGGCTTGCGGCAAAGTGCCAGCTATGTCAAGAGTGGCTTTTGCACGCCTGATGCCGACTATAGCCTCTACGATGAGTGAGAAAGTTTCTTCTATCTTCTCATCTTGCGTCAAATCGCTCGGATACTCTTTGACCATGATAGAAGAGGCTTCATCTAAAGTGGTAGAGCCAAGCTCTTGATAGAGGTATTCGGATATGAAAGGCATAAACGGGTGTAAAAGCTTCATCGCCTCTTTAAATATACCCCCAAGCTCCGAAACGGCGTTTTTTTGCGCTTTTGCAAGCTCTATACCCCAGTCGCAAAACTCTCCCCACAAAAAGCGGTAAAGCGTCGTGGCGGCGTCGTTGAAACGATAGCTCTCAAGATACTCTCTGACCTCTTTCGTGGCGGCGTTCAAGCGGCTTTTCATATACAATCCAAGCTCTGTTTTTATCTCTATCTCGCCCACGTCTTTAAAACTTTTCTCGTTCAAAAGTAAAAATCTTGAAGCGTTAAAGAGTTTGTTTGTGAAGTTTCTCATCTGCTCAAGTTTATCACGGCTGAGCCTTATATCACGCCCTTGTACTGCCAAAACTGCAAGCGTAAAGCGCAAAGCGTCTGCGCTAAATTCGTTTATCATATCAAGAGGGTCTATGACATTGCCTTTTGATTTGCTCATCTTTTGACCAAATTCGTCCCTCACGAGTGCGTGCAGATAGATGTTTTCAAATGGCAGTTTTTGCATAAAGTGTTCGCCGGAAAACATCATACGTGCGACCCAGAAAAACAAGATGTCAAAACCAGTGATGAGCAGTGTGTTCGGGTAAAAATCGTTCAAATCTTCCTCAGACCACTTCTCATCTTTATATACGCCGTTGCCCCAGCCAAGCGTTGAGAAAGACCAAAGTCCGGAGCTAAACCACGTATCAAGCACATCGGGGTCTTGATGAAAATCTTTGGTTTCGCATTTTGGACATTTGAGCGGATTTTCCTCCTCGCTCGCCCATTCAAAGCCGCATTTGTCGCAGTAAAATACGGGTATTCTATGTCCCCACCAAAGCTGCCTTGAGATGCACCAGTCTTTGAGCTCTTTCATCCAAGCGTTGTATGAGTTTATCCAGTGCGGCGGGTGAAATCTGCTCTTTCCTTCGTTCACTTTGGCTATCGCACCGTCGGCTATCTCTTTTTTTACAAACCACTGTTTGGAGATATACGGCTCAACTATGTTTTTGCATCTGTAGCAGTGTCCGACTTGATTTGTGTAGTCTTCTATTTTCTCTACATTGCCCGCTTTTTCAAGCTCTTTTACTATCTCATCTCGTGCGCTCAGCCTCTCTTTGCCTTCAAAAGTGCCGCAGTAGCTGTTCAAAATCCCGTTTTCGTCAAATATAGTGATAAACTCCAAGTTGTGGCGTTTGCCGACTTCGTAGTCGTTTATGTCGTGCGCGGGGGTTACTTTGACGCAGCCCGAACCAAACGCCATATCTACGTGAGCGTCCGCTATGATTTTTATCTCTCGTCCGATGAGCGGTAAAACCACGTTTTTGCCGATGTAGTTTTTGTATCTCTCATCGTCAGGATTTACCATAACGGCAGTATCGCCAAAAAATGTTTCAGGTCTTGTCGTAGCGAGTGTTAGAAATTCTTTTGAGTCTTTTAGAAAATACCTCAGGTAGTAGAGTTTGCTTTTGTGCTCCTCGTACTCAACCTCTATGTCGCTTAGTGCGCCGTCGTGCGTGCACCAATTGACCATATAGTTGCCTCGTACTATCAACCCTTCGTTATAAAGGGCTGTGAAGGATTTGCGTACGGCGTTTTTCAACCCTTCGTCCATCGTAAAGCGTTCTCTGCTCCAAGCGGGACTTGCTCCGAGTTTTCTTAGCTGCGACATTATTGTGCCGCCGCTGTAGTTTTTCCACTCCCAGACCTTTTCCAGAAACTTCTCACGCCCAAGCTGCTCTTTTTTTATACCCTCTTTCAAGAGTTGCTTCTCAACGACATTTTGCGTGGCTATACCGGCGTGGTCAATGCCCGGCTGCCAGAGAGTTTTGAACCCGTCCATACGTTTGTATCTCGTGATGATATCTTGCAGTGTAAATGTGAGTGCGTGTCCTATGTGCAGGCTGCCCGTAACATTTGGAGGCGGCATCATAATGGAGAAATTTTTACCCTTTTTTTGTATATTTTTATTGCCGTCAAGCTCAAAATACCCTCTGCTCTCCCATATCTTGTAGTAACTCTCCTCTATCTTTTTTGGCTCATACCCGCCTGTTTTCTCGCTCATCTTTTAGCCTTAAGTCTATTTATAAAAACCCCAATTTTACTTAAAAATCACTAAAAGAAGGCTTTTGTCG
>JAITNC010000053.1 GCA_031290675.1 Campylobacteraceae bacterium
AGGGGATTTGTTATGAAAAAACTTGAGCTCAAAAACATCATCATCGCAAATGGCAAAACCTACCTCATTTCCACTATAAGTATGAAAATCAGGCACAAATTTTTTGAGAAAGACGACAACATCTTAGTGTATGAAACTATGGTTTTTGAGAAAAGTGAAGATGAGATTTTATACACGAAGACCCTGTACAGCGAGCGTTACAGCACGGCAGATGAGGCTATCGCCGAGCACGGAGCGATAGTTCAAGACCCGCAAAAACTGTTTTTAAATCAAAAATGCAAAATATAATCTTTACAGCAAATGTTAAGATATGTAACATACGATGATGAAAATACAATATATTTGTTCGCTAAAGCTGTTTAAAAAGGGAAACATCAAAGAGTTTGTTTTAAAATATAACTCCGAAACTTTCAATGTTGCTCTTAAACGTTTTTTGAAGGAGAATACTTGAGTGTAATTTCTGTAGCTATGATGTCGCTTGTCGTCGTGCTTTTGGGGGCTGTTTTGTTTTATCAGGTGAGATTGGTCAGCAAAATCTCCAAACTGAACGAAACACCCGCAAGCGGCGCATCAGTCAAAAATAAGAAAAGCCAAGATGCGGTTCTAACAGCAGTGATAACGGCGGCTATCAGCCAATACAAAATACAAAATTCACAAAGGCAGTAATATGGCAAAAAAATATATAGACATTATGGATACCACTTTCAGGGACGGTTTCCAGTCTGTGTTCGGCGCGAGAGTGTTGATGAAGGATTTTTTGCCTGCGGTGAGCGCGGCGAGAATGGCGGGCATAAACCACTTTGAGTTTGGCGGAGGGGCGAGATTTCAGAGCTTGTATTTCTATCTGAACGAAGACGCATTTACTATGATGGACAAGTTCAGGGAAGCCGCAGGTGCGGGCGCAAATCTGCAAACTTTGGCAAGAGGTATAAACACCGTAACGCTTGATACGGGAAGCCGTGAAATCATAGACTTGCACGCCAAGATGTTCAAAAAACACAACACTGATACTATCAGAAATTTTGACGCGCTCAACGATGTAAACAACTTAAGATACAGCGCCAAGCGTATCAAAGCGCACAACCTAAAGCACGAAGTTGTGGTTACGATGATGGACTTGCCGCCGGGTTGCAGCGGTGCGCACGATGTGGCTTTTTATGAAAAAACTTTGCGTGAGATACTTGACACGGGCATACCGTACGATAGCGTATGTTTCAAGGACGCGAGCGGCACGTCAAGCCCACAAAAAGTGTACGAAACTATCAAAATGGCTAAAAAACTACTTCCCGAAGGCACTCACGTGAGGCTTCACACGCACGAAACGGCGGGCGTGAGCGTGGCTTGTTATTTGGCGGCGTTGGAGGCTGGAGTAGACGGTATAGATTTGGCGGCTTACCCTGTGAGCGGCGGAACAAGCCAGCCCGATATCTTGACGATGCTTCACGCTGTGAAGGGCAAAGACTACGACCTCGGCGGACTTGAAGTTGAGAAGATACTTCAATACGAAGAGGTTTTGGCGGACTGTTTGAAAGATTACTTTTTCCCACCCGAAGCGACGCAAGTGCTGCCGCTGATACCTTTCTCACCTATGCCCGGCGGTGCTTTGACAGCCAACACGCAGATGATGAGAGATAATAATATGCTGGGCAGATTTCCCGAAATCATCAAAGCTATGCGTGAAGTCGTGGAGCTTGGTGGATACGGCACGAGCGTTACTCCTGTATCGCAGTTTTATTTCCAGCAGGCGTTCAACAACGTGATGTTCGGCAGATGGGAAAAGATAGCGGACGGTTACGGACGTATGGTGCTTGGATATTTCGGCAAAACGCCTGTGCGACCAAACGAGGACATCATCAAGATAGCCTCAAGCCAGCTCAAACTAAAACCTACCACGGAAGACCCTGTAGATATAGCCGACAAAGACGTTACAAAAACAGTGCTTTACGTAAGACATCAACTTGAAGAAGAGAAGATAGAAGCGACCGATGAAAACATCTTTATAGTCGCCGCTTGCAGAGAAAAAGGGTTGGCGTTTTTGAAAGGCACAGCGAAAGAAAATGTACGCAAACACTCAACTGCCGCACAAAATACTCCGTCTGCCAAGAGCGAACCTCAAAAGAGCGTCAAAGCTGCTTCCGTTGGCTCATACACGGTTGTCGTAAACGGCGAAAAATACGATGTACAGGTAGTTGAGGGCAATGGCGCAAATGTAGATGTGAGCAAGATAACAAAAGTCGTAAACGCGGGCGAATCCTCAGAAGAAGAGGCTCCAAAACAAGAGGCGAAAGCGCAGGCGGTTGAGAAGGTAGAAGTTGACGCCAACGCACTTCAAGTCAAAGCGGAGCTACCCGGCAATGTTTCAAAGATATTTGTCAAAGAGGGAGATAGCGTCAAAGATGGACAGATAATATTTTTGCTTGAGGCCATGAAGATGGAAACAGAGATAACAGCCCCAAAAGGCGGCGTCATCTCAAAGATATTTGTAGCTCAAGGACAAGCTGTAGAGGGCGGCGGAACCTTGTGCGCCATATCGTAAATCAAAAACGCTTGCGGGAGAACGCCCCTCCCGCCATTGCGCTCTTGTCCTGCAATCTGAATTATCAAGCCAAATAGTATGAAAAGCGCATATGTATATTTTATGACAAACAAACATTGCAATGTTTTATATATTGGTGTTACAAAGGACGTTGTTCGTAGGACTATAGAACATATAGCTAAAATAAATAAAGGTTTTACATATAAGTATAATTGCGATAAATTAGTTTATTATGAGGAATTTAGTTCAATAGCCGATGCCATAACAAGAGAAAAGCAGTTGAAAAATTGGAAAAGAGAATGGAAAAACAAGTTAGTTGATGATTTTAATCCTGAGTGGAATGATTTAAGCCAAGAAATTGGCGTAACCAACGAGTATGTAGAAAATGTGAAAGCATACTACGAAGAGATTGCGGGTCAAGCCCGCAATGACGAAGAAGCCGACCGTCA
>JAITNC010000061.1 GCA_031290675.1 Campylobacteraceae bacterium
TCGGGAGCTTTTTTGCCTGATACAAAAGATGTAACGACTGAAGGGTTTGACGCTTCTTGGGATATAAACTATCTCGCGAGCGGTATCTCTCCTCGTTTTGACAAAAGCGACCTCACAAGCGCACTTTTTACGACCTCTTTTATCATTCCTGTGGATAACTACAGAAGTGCGCAGAGGGCTGTAAAATACGGTATACTTTTCATAGTCTTGACATTTGCCGTGTGCTTCGCTTTTGAAGTAGCGCAAAAAAAACCTATCCACCCGATACAGTATCTGCTTGTCGGATTTGCTATGGTTATTTTTTACACGCTTCTTGTTTCCATATCGGAGTTTTTGAGTTTCACTTTGGCGTATTTTATCGCCGCCGCGGCGACTATCACGCTCATCAGTGTTTACGCTAAGGTGGGCATAGTCAAAGATATGAGCAAAAAACAGGTAGCCATAGTCGCCGCCTCGCTGGTGTTTTTGTATGGATTTTTGTTTATATTGCTGCGGCTGCAGGATATGGCGTTGTTGTACGGTTCGCTCGGACTATTTATAGCACTCGGTGTTATAATGTACATGACAAGAAATATCGGTTGGTATGAAGAGCAGTAGATAAAGGTAGCAAAGATGTTCAAAAGATTTAGAAGAGTTAGACTAAATAAGATAGTAAGAGATATGGTAGAAGAGACGCATCTTGGGGCGGGGGACTTTATATACCCGTTGTTTGTGCGTGAAGGGCAGGGCATCAAAAAAGAGATAAGTTCAATGCCGGGCGTTTTTCAGATGAGCAGCGATGAGGTGTTAAAAGAGTGCGATGAGCTGTTGAGTTTGGGGCTAAATAAAATACTGCTTTTTGGCATTCCCGATGTCAAAGACAGCATAGGAAGCGACGCTTTGAGCGATGAGGGCATCATAGCCCGCACTATCAGAGAGATAAAAAAAAGCTTCGGCAGCAGAGTGCTCATCGTAACTGATTTGTGTTTTTGCGAATACACAGACCACGGACACTGTGGTATCTTGGACATTGAACACGAGAGCGTGGACAATGACGCCACTTTACTCATCACACAAAAACAAGCGCTCGTACACGCCAACGCCGGAGCTGATATGATAGCTCCAAGCGGTATGATGGACGGTACGATAGAAGCGATAAGAGAAGTGTTGGACAAAAACGGATATGAAAACCTGCCGATTATGAGTTACTCCACGAAATTTTCCAGTGCGTATTACGGGCCGTTCCGTGATGTAGCGGAGTCAGCTCCAAGTTTTGGAGATAGAAAAACGTATCAGATGAGTTACTCAAACAGACGGGAAGCTGTGGCGGAGTCGCTGGAAGATGAGAAGCAGGGGGCGGATATATTGATGGTGAAGCCCGCTCTTGCGTACCTTGACATAGTGCGTGAGATAAGAAACGCCTCATCTTTGCCGCTCTGTGTTTACAATGTCAGCGGCGAATACGCCATGCTCAAAGCCGCCGCCGCCGCCGGTGTGATAGACTACGAGCGGGTCTTGTTGGAAACGATGACGGGCTTTAAGCGCGCAGGGGCGGACATCATCATCAGCTATCACGCCAAAGAGGTCGCTGTGTTATTAAGAAAAAAAGGAGAATGAGTATGAGGCATTTTTTAACATTGAGAGATTTTAGTAAAGATGAGATTTTGGAGATTATCGCATTAGCCAAAAAGATAAAAAAACGAGCCAAAGCCGGCAAATTTAAACCATACCTGAAAGATAAAGTTTTGGGAATGATTTTTGAAAAAAGCTCAACGAGAACAAGAGTGAGTTTTGAAGTCGGCATTCATCAGCTCGGCGGTGCGGGCATATTTCTCTCTACGGACGATATACAGCTCGGGCGTGGCGAGCCTTTGAGAGATACAGCCAGAGTGCTTAGCCGAATGGTAGATATGGTGATGATAAGAACGTTTGGGCAAGAGAGACTTGAGGAGTTTGCGAAATACTCAACTGTGCCTCTGATAAGCGGGCTTAGCGATATGTATCACCCCATGCAGATTTTGGCGGATTATCTGACTGTCTGCGAATACGGCAAAGACAAAAACTTGATAGTTTCTTACGTCGGGGACGGCAACAATATATCCCATTCGTGGCTTATGCTCGCCTCAAAGCTTGGTTTTGAGCTTCGTATATCTACGCCAAAAGGCTACGAAGTAAACGCTCAGGTTTTGCAGGACGCACGCAAGTTTGCGCAAATAAGCGGCGCAAAGATAACCATATACGAGAACCCCAAAGAGGCGATAAAAGGTGCAAATGTAGTTACGACTGACACGTGGGTTTCTATGGGGCAAGAGGCCGAGAAAGAGAAGAGGATAAAGGATTTTGAAGGGTTTATGGTAGACGATGAGACTATGAAGCTAGCCCGTGAGGGGGTTATATTTTTGCACTGCTTGCCTGCGTACAGGGGCTATGAGGTGAGTGAGAGCGTTTTTGAGGCGCACGCCAATGAGATATTTGACGAGGCGGAAAACAGGCTTCACGCACAAAAAGCTGTTATGGTTTGGTTGGACAAACAACGCTAAAATTACAAAAATATTGGAGCATTATGGACGAGCAAAAAAATGAGATAACCGTATATGACACGATAAACACGCTCTCAAAAAAGATAGGCATTGATGATGGCAACGATAAAACTATAATTGAAGTAGAACTGACCGACAAGCCGGAGATAAAATCGCTCAACCTCAAATCAGGCAGTTGGGAAGGCAAAGAGCCGTGGTTTGTTATAGATGAGAAAAATAAAATCCACGCCATGGTGTCTATAGATACGCTCGCCAAAATGGTAGAAAATCTCAAAAATCTGGGGCGGGAAAATTTTGAGTTACGACTTGAGAAGACTATCTGGAAAAACCTGCCTGTGGACTTTGGCGATGTGTGGGTTGTGGCTATGGACGAGGTAAAAAAGATGGCGAAAAAAAGCGAAAACGCTCAAGCTATCAAGGTGGACATAGAGAAGCTCGTAGAAAATATCAAACACACGCACCCCTCTTTGTTTGTTGATTTGAAGGGCATTTACAACAATATGACATATCACGAGATAAGATAAGGCGACAATTTATGATAGATTTTGAGCAGTTTACGAAGTATTCCAAGCCCGGTCCCCGCTACACGAGTTACCCGACCGCACCCGAGTTTGACGATAGTTTTGGCGCGGGAGATTACGAAACGATACTAAAAGGGCAGGATAAAAACCGCAAACTCTCTATCTACGCTCATATGCCTTTTTGCCGCTCGGCATGTTATTTTTGCGGCTGTAACGTCGTATTTACGAGCAAAGAGGAGAAAAAAGAGAGGTACATTGAGTATCTCACAAAAGAGCTTGCCATATTGTCGCGCTCGCTGGACACTTCACGGGAAGTTTTGCAGCTGCATTTTGGCGGCGGGACGCCTACATTTTTCAACGCCGCTCAGCTTCAGCGGATTATCAAAGCTATATTTAGTACATTTCCGCACAAAGCCCAAAACGCCGAGATAAGCTGTGAGATTGACCCTCGTTTTTTGGACGAGGAACAGATGGACGTTCTGAGCTCCAACGGTTTTAACCGTATCAGTTTTGGCGTGCAGGATTTTGACCCAAGAGTGCAAGAAGAGGTTCATCGCCTCCAGCCTTTTGAGATTACGCAAAAAGCTGTCAATATAGCCCGAAGTTTTGGCATCTCGTCTATAAATATGGACTTGATTTATGGCTTGCCGTATCAAAGCCTTGAAACATTCAAAAAAACCTTAGCCAAATCCCTTGAGCTTGATATAGACAGGTACGCTATATTTAACTACGCACACGTTCCTTGGCTGAAAAAAACGATGAGAAAGTTTGACGAAACGACCCTGCCAAGCCCAAAAGAGAAGCTCTCCATCATGCGCTACACGATAGATTTTTTGCGCTCAAACGGCTATGAGATGATAGGTATGGACCATTTTGCCAAACCAAAAGATGAGCTGTTTTTGGCTATAGAAAAAGGTGAGCTTCACAGAAACTTTCAGGGCTACACGACAAAAGGCGGTGCGGATTTGATAGGCGTGGGGCTTACAAGTATAGGCGAGGGCGAGCGCCATTACGTGCAAAACTTCAGAGAGATGAGCCAATACGAAGAGGCGATAGACAGCGGCAAACTGCCCGTTATGAGGGGGCTTGGGCTGAGCGATGATGATGTGTTGAGAAAAGCCGTCATCATGGAGATGATGAGCAATTTCAAACTAAATATCAAAAACATAGAACAGCGATTTGGCATTGACTTTTTCAGTTACTTCAAAGATGAGCTAAAAGCCCTTGAAGTGTTTGAAAAAGAGGGGCTTGTGAGCATTGAGCGAGAGTTTTTGCACACGACTGCGACGGGCGCGCTTCTTATCCGCAACATCTGTATGCCCTTTGACGCATACCTCAAAAGGACGCCTGAAGAGTTGCGCAGGTTTAGTAAAACAGTATGAATTTTGACTTTACAAAGACAAGCGAAGCGTGCGTCAAGTGCGGCAAATGTATACCAAGCTGTACTATTCACCAGATAAACGCCGATGAGGTTACAAGCCCGCGCGGATTTTTGGAGCTTGTGGGTTCTTTCCAGCGGGGTGAGTTGGAGCTTGACAAAAACGCTAAAGATATATTTGAGAAGTGCTTTTTGTGTACGACTTGCGTGAGTATCTGCCCGACGGCTCTGCCGACAGACCTCGCGATAGAAAATATCCGCTCAAAAATAGCCGAGAAGTTTGGTATAGCGTGGTACAAACGGGCTTATTTTCTTCTTCTCAGACACAGAAAATTGATGGATTTTAGCTTTTCGCTCGCCTCTTTTTTCTTACCGATTTTGTTTAAAGTAGACAAAAAAACACAGTCAATGAAGCCCCGCATATCTCTGCCGCTTGTCGGAAAAAGAGTTTTTCCTATGCTAAATAAAAAAAGCTTTTTAAGCTCGCACAGTGAGATGATAGAAAATAGCACGGAGCAAAATGCGAAGAAGGTAGCCCTGTTTGTGGGCTGTTTCGCGAACTATCACTATACAAAAACCGCTGAGGGATTGCTTGATATACTAAAAGCTTTGAAAATCAATGTCTTTATCCCAAAAGCTCAAAAATGCTGCGGTGCGCCGGCGTTTTTCACGGGGGATTTTAAGAGCGTTGATACGCTGATAAAGCAAAATGTTGAGTATTTTGAGAAATTTATAGACGATGTGGACGCCATCATCATACCCGAAGCTACGTGCGCGGCTATGATAAAAGAGGATTGGGAGAGGTTTATGAGCTCACAACCGCAGTGGCAGGAGAGGGTCAAAAAGATACTGCCAAAAGTCTTTATGGCGAGCGAGTGGCTCTACTCTCAAACAAATCTTTTGGCATACCTGAAAGCTTTGGAAGCGAAGCCAAACAAGCTCATCACGTACCACGACCCGTGCCACGCAAGAAAGGTGCTCAAGGTGTTTAAAGAGCCGCGAGCGCTGCTTGGCGAGAGTTACAACCTCGTGGAGATGAGCAATCCAAATCAGTGCTGTGGGTTTGGCGGCGTGACGATGCAGAGCGAGAAATACACCTTTGCGCTCAAAGCTGCCAGCCCCAAAGTGCTGATGATAGAGGCGACACAAGCCCAAATAGTCAGCGCAGAGTGCAGTGCGTGCCGTATGCAGCTCACCAACGCACTTGATAGAAGCTCTGTGAAAACGACATTTCAACACCCGCTGGAGTTGATAGCGGAGGCGATTGAAGCGGGACAGAAACTTTGAGGCTTACGGAGATTTTACAATTTTTAGCTTGTTCTTTCGCACACTAATTTCGTTGCAACTTCGCCGCGCTCGCTCACGTACCAGTACGTACGCACCGCTCGTGGGCTTCTGTTTGCGCCTCATTACCCGGCAAAAAACTAACGCTAAAATCTTGTAAATTTGGCTTTCTCGTCTTTTACATATTTTAACTTTGCTCTTTCGTGCCCACCCTCCGTCATTGCGAGTGAGCTTGCGAACGTGGCAATCCACTCTTTTGCTATAGTAGTACCAAATAAGGTACTAAAAAACATACCAAATAAAGTACCAAAAATAGCCAAAACCAGAAAGATGGATTGCCACGCCTGAGGTTGCGGTGATAAGAGCGCAATGACGACGCAATGACGGAGGGGGGGCAAAAAAACACAGATTGTTACGTCGCTCCGCTCCTCACAATGACACAAGAGGGGGGGGTGGCTCACGAATGACAATGGAGGGGGGGGTGGCTCGCAATGACGGAGGAGGGGGGAACACAGATTGCTACGTCGCTTCGCTCCTCACAATGACACAAGAGGTGGGGCTTCGCTCACGCATGACAACTGGTGGTTTGGTTCACTGCAACGACATAAAATAACACCAATATTTAAAAAAAATTAATACCAAAATTGATTATAAACGTCAGTTTTGACGCTATTTGCCGTATCTTGTTTAATAAAACTACTATTTCTAAATATACACACTATTTTTTTATATAATCTTTTATTAATATTAATATTTATTTATATAAATAACTCAGAACGGGGTAATTTACCTATATAAATATACAAAATATATATGTCATAGGGTAATTATTGAACAATTTTTAAGGAAATTTTATACATATATGTGTTATTTTTCCTCAATTAAAATATTGTCAAGAAAAATGTTTATTAGGCGATAGCAAATAAGTAAACCATATTAAACATTGAGATTTTACATCGTATTTTAGGGATTTTATCGCTATTTTAGGATTTTAAATATTGGCAATTTTTTTAAATATATAGTTTAATCTCAATATTTAGTGCCTTATAGGGGGGACGTATATATGGTTATTATAAATAGTAAGTATATAAAACATCATAGTTTTTATACAAAGTCTTTCAAAAGTATGTTGAGAGGTGCATTTCAAGGGGTCAAAATAGACTCTCTTTCACCTTTCTGTAAAAAAGCGTTTTTAAAACCACTTGTTTTTCTGCTTGGCTTTGTGTTTTTACTCTCAAGTGCAAATGCTGTAAACATCAACAATGCTCCTTTGGCGTTTGACTGCTCAAAGCTTTATATCGCTCAAGGTACCGCCACCACCACCACTGCGGTTTTTGAATACGATCCTGACACAAATACCAAAATAACAAAGTACACGAGAGGCGGTGATTATGCGGGCGGCACCTTTGTTTTGTCTACTATGGCATTGGGACCCGATAGCAGCGGAGTGATGACGGCTTACCACTGGTATTATGGTGCTACCAGTACGATCATGACACTCAAAAATGGTATGAGCAGCGCTACTGGTTACGGCTTGCTCGCCGCACCTTCCAACAATCACGCCGGCGGAGAGGTAAATCAGCTTACGGGCGAGATTTATATGACCGGAGGTTATGCTGATAATTTTATAGATCAAAAAATGACGATTTATGATCCTTCTACGCAAACTTCATATGCCTATAGTTTTGCAGCAGCACCTGGTACTACAGCTTTTAGCAATAGCTATGGTATGAGTTCCGATATGGCTATAGACGCTGAGGGAAACGCATATGTTATCGCTTCGAGCGGCAACGCAGCCGGTAGCCAAAGTTGGCTTGTGCGCCTAGAAAGACCCAAAAATCCAGACGGTTCTTTTAGCGCAACAGGCACAATGAAATACTCAAGAATCAGCCAGCTTAATACAGCAGGTTTGACCGGTTATCCTGCCTCTACGGGATTGTGGGGCTTTGCTTTTTACAATGGAAAAGTATATCTTAGCAACAGCGCAGCATCAGCCGAGCTTTATGAAATAGACCCGTTGAGCGGGGCGGGAACTACCAAACTTACCAACCAAAGCGGCTATATGACCGACCTCGCGGCTTGCCAAGTCGCTCCAGTGCTGCGAGGCAAGATATATAATGATGCCAACGGAAACGGACAGATAGATAGCGGCGAAGACGTCATCAACGATGCTATAACTTTGGAGATATATAACTCAGCCAAACAATATCTTGGAAGTACAAACACTAGCAATGGGGAATACTCCTTTTTGCTCAACAGTGCGGAAAAAGCGGATTCTGTCTTTTACGTGCGTGTGAGAAATCCAAAAATCGCAGGCGTAAATGCCGCTCAGACTTGGGCAAGCGGCGGCTACTTGTCTGATGGAAAAGGCAAAAACAATATAGTAACCAACTATTGCAGCGACTTTACGTCTGACGATACACTCGGAAGTGCTAACAGTCGTGCTTGTTACGGTGCGAGAGTAAATGGCATAGATATAAACGCCGTGGACAGTGGTTTGGCAAATTCAAACTTTTACTCAAAAATAGTTGTAAACACAAGCATAAAAGTTTCAAATGCCGACTTTGCTTTTAGCACGATACACGACAAAAGCGACGCCCCCGCCTCTTACGACGAAACAGCGCACAATGTCGCCGGCAAGCTCGTGTATCTCGGAGCTGATGTGAGTGTGGACGCGAGCTCAAAGATGAACGTGAACGCTTCGGGCGATGAGTTTGACGATGGTATGTTTGTGGCTATCAACGCAGAGTATTTCCCGCTGCAAAACACTGTTTTGGTGAGGGGTAAAAATTATAATTTTAGGGCGGATATAAACGGGAGTTTGAAAAACAACGCTTACCTCAATGCTTGGATAGGGCTGAGTGGTGGAGCAAA
>JAITNC010000072.1 GCA_031290675.1 Campylobacteraceae bacterium
CTCACGCCCCAGCCTGCGTAAAAAGGCATTCCAAAACAGACGCACTCTTTGCCGAGTAGCAGTGCTTCAAAGCCCATTTGAGAAGTTTTTGTATAGACTTTGTCTACCTGTTTCAAAAGCGAGAGCGGATTGACGTCCTGCGTGATGATATGACAAAACGGCGGAATATCTTCCGCACTGATGTCTGAGAGCTTGCTGCCGCTCAACACTTCGGGGTGGAGCTTGATGTAGATATCGGCGTTGGCGTTCTCGCTCGCAGCCGCTTTGATGATGTCTATCGTCGCAAATCCCTCGCTCAGCCCATACTTCAACGATGCGTCATTTTTGGTTTGCGCTATGATGAGTATGCGCTTTTTGCCGTTGTTTGGGAAAAAATCCTCCGCCAAATCTTTTGAGTTGTTGTATTTGGAGATGTTGTAGCGCAACATAAGCGAGATAGCCTCCGTGGCTTCACTCATCAGCTTTTCGTCAAAATCATAGTTATTTAGTATATTTTCAAGTTTGCTTTTTTGTGTAGCGTCGTAGTAGATGCCCACATCGTCCTCTATGAGGCTAAATGAGGGCGATTTTTGGCTCGCAAGCGCTGTGGAGCGGACAAAACCGTCCTCCAAAAGGACAAAAGAGCTTTTATGTTTTTGGGCTAAACGGACAGCCCTCAGACCCGAATCCCGCCTTCCCCAGCCATAAAACACACCCTTTTTAGCGAAAAATCGCTCATAAAAAGAGTAGTGTTTTATCTCTAAAAAATGCTCTACATTTTTTATGAGCTGTGCCGAGGTGGAAAAACTCATATATCAAGTATGACTTTCGTCGCTATGGCCACGTGATAAAGGATTTGAGTTAAGAGATTTGTAAATTGCAAAGTTTTGCCTTCGGCTTTTGGCAAAACAAGCACAGAATCTCCCATTTGGATTTTTGGTTTTCCAAAAGAAAACAGCCCTGCGTTGTAACTTTCAGCTTTTCCGCTCGCTCTTATCACTAAGATCCCGCCTTTGTTCGCTCTTTGGCTAAACCCTCCGGCGAGTGCTATATAATCATCGATATCTTGCCCTTTCTCAAACGTGAATGCGCCCGGAACTCCGACTTCGCCCTGAACGATGACAACGTTGGAATTGGTAGGTATGTTGATGACATCTCCCTCCTCCAAAACGATGCTTTGCGCCTGAGTTTTCTCATTTATCGTGATTTGCCCTTTTGGCTCAACTTTTTTCGCTCTCTCTATGAACTCCAATATGGCTTTTACCTCTTGCGCTCTTATGTTCGCCTCCTCGGGCGATACCGAAGGCGTCGTGAGGGCAAGCGTCTCAAGCTCTTTGAGCTGTGCGTCCAAAAGATTTTTTTGTATCACTGCTACACTTTTTCTAAATATCTGCAAAGATTCTATGTTGGATTGCGAATTTAGGACGATTTTTTCTTTCAAATCCTGCAAAGTAGAGCCTTTTTTGACGACTATCGTATGAAGTCCGTTGTGCTCGCCTTCTATGTTTACTCTTATCTCATCAGCCAAATGTTCAGGCAAAAACTCGACCTCATCGCCGGCTCTCAAAACCACTTTGTCGAACTCACCCAAAGCGTAATAGTTGATATTTAGACGGTTGTCTTTTTTGTAACTTTTGACGATGGCGTTTGTCGCGGTTGGTTTGATACCAGATAGTTTTGCTAACTCTTTCAAGCTCATAAACTCACCTTTTGACTCAAATCTAAAAGCCCTCAGCACTTCGCCGTTCGCACTGATATACGAACCCACGCTATCGACTAGGATAACATCTCCACTTCTAAAAGCGAACAAATCCATCTTTCCGTCGATCAAAAAATCATACAAATCTATCTGCCTGTACGGTCTGTTGTCCCGCAATACGGTAATCTTTCTGAAACTGCCGTGAGAGGGATTTATCCCTGAAGCTTTATCCAGATACTGCATCAAAGAGTCCGAGCTGAGTCCCTCGTAAAGTCCGGGTTTGTTTACGTTACCCGTCACAAACACAGATATATTTTGATACGTTCCCATGTCGGCGTATACAAAAACATTTTCTTTATATATATATTTGACATGCTCTGTTATCACAGTTACTATATCTTCATTTCGTATGCCCAAAAGCTTTACAACGCCGACTTTTGGTACAAATATATTTCCCTGCGAGTCAACGGTAAGCTGCTCTTCAAACTCAAAAGCCCCCCACATCTTTAAGGTTACAGTGTCACCTATACTTATGCGGTAGTCGGGGTTGTAGATGTGCGCTTTTACATTGGCAAAATTCCCCGTAAAAAGATGCGATCCAAAAACGTTTTTGTTTACCGCAACAGCATTGTTACCCTCTTCTATCTGCGTGATAGCTCCCGTATCTACAGCGGCAGTGCAAAACATGCCCAACATCAGTGTCAAAAGTAGCTTTTTCATTAGTATTTGTGATCCTCTATGGTGGCTTTTATCAGTTTGGTGATACCGTACAGCAAAAACAGTACGGCAAGCATTGTGATTAGATTGTAGATTTTGCGCGGATATTTCGCAGTCTCAGGCTTTGATGGTCGTTGGATGACAGAGAGGTATTTTATCTGTTTCGTGCTTTCTATTCTCGCCTGCTCGACCGCTCCAAGAGCCAGCCTGTACAGCTCTTGAGAAAATTCCGCCTCAACGCTTAGCGTTTGATACTGCGAGGCTAACAAGTTTGTTGATCCTTGTGATCTCGCGGCGACACGCTTTTGTTCTTTAGTGATCTGTTGTTTTAGCGCGGCTATCTCGCTTTTTAGTGTCAAGATCTGCGGTGCGCTGTTTTGAAGATATGATGATAGGGCGGCAAGTTCAGCCTCTTTTTTGGATAAAATACTCTCAAACTCCAAAGCCAGATTTGCCTGGGATTGGGCTTGTTCTATAGGGTTGAAAATACCGTATTGGTTTTGAAATGTCAAAAGGGCGTTTTTTGCGTTACTTAGTCTGCTCTCGGCTTTTTTGAGCTCTATCTCGGCAAACTCAAGCTGTTTTTTTGACATCGTGTGGGAGAGTTCGTTCACAAAAAGCTCACTCTGTTTTAGTATCTCATCGGCCACTCTTTGCGCACTATCAGCGTCAAACGCTTCCACGTCCACCTTCAAAAGTCCGCTCATATCATCAAAAACTATGCTAACTCTGCTTTGATAATACTCCAAAAAACTCTCTTGCAGCATAAAATCATAAAGTCTATATACAAAATCCCGCTTTTGCGAGCTGTATATATTTCTCAAGTCTATCTTTTGTTCCAAAAGCTTTAGCATATCGAGCGAGTGGATGTACTCCCTAAGGTAGAGCGTATCCTCTTTTGAGTTCGAGCTGATGCCTACGATAGCGGCAAGTCCTGATGTGCTTGAGGGTGCGTCATTTGCTTGTTTGACAGATATGATGCTTTCGCTCACATACCGCTCGGCGGCGAAAAAAAGGTAGTAAAAAATAGCCAACACAAAAGGCGCAGCGACTATGGCGACGAACTCTTTGCCTAAAAACCACGCGCCTATTCTTTTATAGTAAGCGTCTGCGAAAAATCTTTTGGGGCTTTTGATAAGCTTGCTCGTTTTACTCATGCTGCGGTGTCGTTATTTTGATATTTTGATACATTTTTATTCCCTCGTTAATATTGTCAAATATATGCGCTTCCCCAGCATTGAACACGATGATGTGGTCGCACAAAGAGCGTATCTCGCCCATATTATGGGAAACTATTATAACATTTGCGCCTTTTAATTTCTCTTTATATACTTCAGCACTCTTTTTTTTAAAGTGAGCGTCTCCGACAGCGCCCGCTTCGTCTATGAGATAATAGTCAAAATCAAAAGCCATACTAAGCCCAAAAGATATCCTTGATTTCATACCTGAGGAGTATGTTTTCGTGGGTTGGTCAAAGTACTCTCCTATCTGCGCGAAATCCTCAACGTATTTTATCTTTTCCAACATCTTCGCACCCACGCAACCATAGACACGAGCGACAAACTTGACATTGTCCCTCGCACTCAACGAGCCTTGCAATCCGCCTGAGAGTCCGACCGGCCACGATATGGACTTGTCGGTTACGATACGTCCTTTGTCGGGTATGTCCGTCCCGCCCAAGATGTTCATAAGGGTTGTTTTTCCTGCTCCGTTCGGGCCTATTAGACCTATATTTGCGCCCTCAGGAAACTCAAACGACAAATCTTTAAACACATAATGCCGCCCGCCGGTTTTAAGTGCATATGACTTTGTGAGGTTTTTTAAGGCTATCACTGTTTCGCCGCCAATGCCAAACGGCGCACACGGTAAAAGTATAGCGCGATAAAAAGAGCTATCAGAGTTACAAACAGCGGATAATATATATTTATGCCTTCACTGTGTGGATAGTATGAGAAAAAGTTGTATCTAAAAAGCTCTATCAGATGTAAAACAGGGTTAAATTTCAGGTAGTAGGCGTATTGGCTGGGAATGACCCACAGAGGGTACATGATGCACGAGAGGAAATACAATAATCGCATAATAAGACCTATAGCAATTTTTAGCATTGGGAAAATCTGCAATAAAATACTCAGTATTATTCCAAATGAAAAAGCCATCAATACTAAAAGAGCAAATATCAGCATAAGTTCGAACGGATTTGCCACAGATACATCAAGTCCTACCAAAAATCCGAAATAAAATATTAAAATCACAAAAATAATACCATATATCACGACCTCCAAGATAGTTCTCGTGATATACGTATCTATCGGCTTTACGGGCGTGTAGGCAAAAAGAGCTTTGTTAGCATCGATGCTGCCCATAAGCCCTGTGACAGTTTTTCTAAATACAAAAAACGGTATCACACCTGTGATCAAAAACAGCTCAAACGG
Organism: Campylobacteraceae bacterium; assembly: GCA_031290675.1. Classification (GTDB taxonomy): domain Bacteria; phylum Campylobacterota; class Campylobacteria; order Campylobacterales; family Campylobacteraceae; genus JAIRKW01. The sequence continues at coordinate 4,828 of JAITNC010000072.1, forward strand.
CACTTGCGGCATCATATGCTCTCGTATAAAGACGAACACAAACAACAGTACGACTATATGCACCATAGGCTCAGCTATCGTCCAGAAAACCCCAAAACGCTGCTGCCCAAAGCGAGTCTTAAGCTCCCTAAAAAACAGTGCAAAAATCACCGATACAAATTGTCTAAATGGTGAGTTGTAAACTATTTTTCTTTTCATACATTCCCAATTTTAGTTTTAGTTAGAAATTAGCATTTTATCCTAATTTTTGTTTAAAGTATCATTATATAGTGAGAATAGTGAGCCATAAGCTGTTCTATTTTCGTACATTCTCCCTCTCCCATCGTCGTTGCGAGCATATATTTAGGTGTGACAATCCCGCCTTTAACATTTAATATTGCAAAGAATATCTAAGAGATATATTCATAATTATATCAAAAAATAAAAATATTTCAAAATATTTATCCATTTTTTATTAATTTAAATAAAACTTTGCTACAATACACTTTTATATCATTACATTAAGGAATTTGCCATGAGTTTAGCTTGGTTTAAAACAAAAATCTTATCCCTTTTTGGTCTGTTTCTTTTCTCACTTCTTTTGGTTGGTTGTGGCGGTGGAGGCGGCAGCAGTAGCCCCAAAAGCTCCAGTAACAATATGACTAACTTTTCGCTCAGCAGTGCCAAGATTATCAAACCAGCTGAGTTTAGCGGACAAAATGTAAATATAATGATTGATTATGACCATTCTGGCAATCCAAGGCCGATAGTTACCCACGATGGTACGAGTTACACCCCTGACGAAGTTATCGACTTCAAAAAGGCTACTATGCCTATAACCTATACGATTAGAGCTGCAAATGGTAGTGTTAAAAGTTACTATGTAACCATCAGAAGAGCTTTTGAAGTTTCAAGTGCAGATAGGCTTAGAGAAGTTATCAGTACGATCAACAGTGGACCTGCAAATTACAAATATGTCACCATACTCATCACAAAAGATTTAGATTTGAGCGGAAATGAAAGAAATATCACCTCTGCTTGGGCAAACAACAATATAACACTTGAAAAATATAACTCTTCCCCTGAAAACGTAACCATCAAAGGACTTACTATCGAAAGCAGTGGCATAGTAGGGCTTTTGGGTGTAAATGTCAAAACAACTCTTGCTATAAAAAGCTTTACGTTCGATAACAGCATCGTTGTCAAAAACGCTACAATCAACGGAACACATATCGATATAACTGTAGATTATAATGCTACAAATGCTACCAATTCATCTCTAACGCCGACAGTTACCCATACGGGT
>JAITNC010000118.1 GCA_031290675.1 Campylobacteraceae bacterium
TTGAGCCTTTTATCGTGCTTTGGGTCATCTCCAACGTCGTCCCGCCAACTCTTTGAGGTATGATACCGACAATCTTTGTTTTTGGTCTGTCGCCTACTATATCCATCATCATCAAAGTCTGGAGCATTTCAACTTCGTGTGCGCTTCCCTGCCATGAGATATGTTTGGGGATATTGTCAAAATCAAAAAAGTAGACATCGCCGAACTCTCCGCCCTCAGCGCTTATGCAGTCAAGTACTATGATGTAATCATACTGCGCCATTATGGGTATGAGCCGCTCGGCAAGCGTGCCGCCGTCTATAAAATCAAGCGTATGTGAAGTGGAGGTAAAATCGTATTTTTTTTCTATATAGCGGCAAAGATGAACTCCGATGCCTTCATCGGAGAACATTATATTGCCGATACCAAGTACTAGTATTCTCATCAAAAATTATCAGTGGTCTTTGTGTTTGAACTTCAAACCGCTGACGACAGAATCCAAAGCGCCCTCTTTGCTTTTGATAGAGTTAAATATAACCATATAAATATGCACAGGAACAAACAGGAAAATCACCCACATCGCTATATGATGTACTTCTCTAACATTTGCAAGTCCGCCCATAAGCGCTTCTATCGGGCGCATCGCCGGATATATAAGTCCGCCAAGACCCTCGTGATAGACGTGAGCGTAAAGTATAAGTCCTGTGAGGCAGAGCACAAACAGTACGATATACAAAAACAGATACGCTACAAACTGCAAAGGATTGTATGCGCCTCTTAGTTTTGGGTGTGCGCCCAAAAACAGATAATATTTTAGCTGTGCTATCCATACTTTGGGGCTTATAGCGTCTTTGAAAGAGCCTATCTCAAGTTTCTCAACTTTGCTCCTATCAAAGAAAAACAGATATACTTTAAATATCGTAACAGCTATCAGCACAAATCCAAATATCTCGTGCCACATTCTCATTCTGGCGTTTAAAAACAGCGTAGGTTCGCTTGATACCTCAGGGGAGATGAAAACATAAGCGATATAAAATCCCGTAATGCTAAGTGCGATTATGGAAAAAAATCTAATCCAATGTATCCATCTGGTGCCGGCTGTGTATTCAACCTCAACCTCTCTGTTTAATGCTTCTTTAGACATATTTTCCTCCTATCAGCGAACTATGCTGTCTTGGGAAACCTTGTATGCGCCAAGCTCGTTGCCCTTAGTATCCATAACATGTACAGCGCAAGCTATGCACGGGTCGTATGAATGGATAACCCTGACTATTTCCAAAGGTTTCGCCAAATCAGCTATTTGAAGACCTATCAAAGACTCTTCGTATGGCCCTCTAGCGCCTTTCTCATCTTTTGGAGATGCATTCCATGTTGAAGGCACTACCGCTTGATAATTTTCAATAACACCGTTTTTGATTTTGACCCAGTGGCTCAACGTACCTCGTGGCACGTGTCCTATGTATCTGCCTTTGTACTCTTTGTTTTTGTCTATCACATAAGGAGTGCAGGTTTCTTGGTCAACTTTAAGGTTTGCGATAAGGTTGTTGAACGCCTCAAGTCCGTTATCTACTACTATCTTCGCTTCTATCATACGGCAAGCTGTACGTCCGAGCGTTGAGAAAACAGCAGTAATAGGAAGTCCTGTATCTTTTAGGAATTGGTCTACTACTTTTACAACTCTCTGGTTTCCTTTGACATAGTTCACGACTATGTTCGCCAAAGGCCCTACCTGCATCGCTTTGCCATCATATCTTGGAGCTTTTATCCATGTGTATTTGCCGCTCTCATCAATAACTTTTGAAGGGGCTAAATTTCCTTTGCCATCAACGGTCTGCATATCTTTGAAGCCCGTATAGTTAGGGTTTGTTTTGCCGTCGTATGGGTGAAGCGGCTCATTGTCTTGATACCAAGCTCTTGTAGCCTCTTCTGTGATTTTGCTCTCATCTACCTCATGGACTTTGCTGATATCGCCGTCTAGGATAATACCACTCTCAAACAACCAATCAGTTGCGCTTAGTTGGAACTCTTGGAATGTAAACAAGTTCGCTACGCCCATATCGCCCGTAACGCTCTTCTCGCCTGCGTATGCTTTGCCAGCCATAACCAAGTCAGGGTAATAAGCACGGTTGATAAAATCAGCGATTTCTTGAAATTTGACCAGATATTCACCAAGACGAGCAGGGTTTTGAAGGTCCATGATACATGTAACTCCGCCTACTGTCAAGCTTTGTGGGTGCGGTTGTTTTGCACCGAAGATAGCCATCATTTGAGCGACTGTTCTTTGTATCTTCAAACACTCAAGGTAGTGTGAAAGAGCTATCAAGTTTTGCTCTGGTGTCAAGTGGTAAGTTTTGTGTCCCCAATAGCCGTTGTTGAAAGGTCCAAGATGACCTTTGCCTGCGAACTCTTTGACTTTATCTTGAACGGCTTTGAGGTGGTCAGCACCCGTAGCAAGTGGAGTCTGTGCGTATTTGAACGCTTCATCGCTCGCCTTTTTTGGGTCTGCGGCAAGGGCTGAAGTGATATCTACCCAGTCAAGTCCGTGCAAGTTGTAAAAATGGACAGGGTGGTCGTGCAAAAACAAGGCACAGTTCATCAGCGTTCTTGTCAAAATGGCGTTTAGTGGAGGAGTGATGCCAAGTGCGTTCTCAACAGCCATAATTCCCGCTTTGTAGTGAGAAAATGTACAAACGCCGCAAATTCTTTGTGTGAAAAAGCCGGCGTCCCTTGGGTCGCGTCCCTTTAATATCTGCTCCAAACCTCTCCAAAGTGTCGCAGACGAATAAGCCTCCGTTACGACATTTTTATCATCAACAACTACCTCAACTCTAAGGTGTCCTTCTATTCTCGTGATAGGGTCTACTATTATTCTTTTGCTCATTAAATTCTCCTACGCCTAATTTTTATCTTTTTTAACTGCGCCAATAGCGGCGTGCGCTGCGATACCAACTGCTGTTACGGTCAAAATCGCTACGCCTACTTTATCCGCAGTAGCGTCAGCGCAGATAGACTCATAAAGTTTATCGCCAAGAGGCTCTTCAAACGGCCCCATATTGTCCCAAAAGCTTGGTTCGCTGCAACCGATACAACCGTGTCCGGCTTGAACAGGCCATGATGTGTGTTGGTTAAATTTCTCTCGTGAGCAGTTGTTAAATGTGTAAGGCCCTTTACAGCCTACTTTGTATAAACAGTAGCCTTTTTTTGCGCCCTCATCGCCAAACTGTTGTACGAACTCGCCTGCGTCAAAATGTCCGCGTCTTTCGCACAAATCGTGTATTCTAATTCCGTAAGCCCATTTTGGACGGCTGTAAGCATCAAGTGACGGAAGTGTGCCGAAAAGTATGTAATGCAAAACATTTCCGACAATGTTTTTCTCGCTTGGAGGACAACCCGGAACATTGATAACCGGTTTGCTTGTGATTTGGCTAAGTGGTTTTGCGTTCGTAGGATTTGGATTTGCAGCTTGTACGCCTCCAAAGCTTGAACATGTGCCTATAGCAAATATAGCCGCTGCATTTTCAGCCGCTTCTCTGGCGTGTTCAGCACCTTTTTTGCCGTGAGGCCCTACAGTCAAATAAAACTCGCTGCTTCCTGCGGGTATGCCGCCCTCAACCATAAGTATATATTTGCCTTTGTACTTTGCGATAGCCTCTTCAAGGTTGTGTTCAGCTTGCCAACCGGCAGCCGCCATAACGGTTTCGTGGTACTCAAGTGATATATAATCAAATATCAAACTGTCAATAGTAGGAGCGTCGCTTCTAAGCAAACTCTCGCTACAGCCCGTACACTCAGCCATATGAAGCCATACAACAGGCAATCTGTCTGTTAGTTCAGCAGCTTGTGCCATCAATGGCGTAAAAGCAGATGGCAATGACAACATAGCCGTCATACCTGCCGCCCATTTCATAAAATCACGCCTGCTAATGCCGTTTTCCTGCATCAATGCGCTGATAGATTTGTTTTCCTTCATCTTTGGAAAATTTGAAAGGCTGTCAAGTCTTTCAGTAATAGTGGAAATCAGTTTAGACTCTTCCATACATAAAACTCCTCGTCTTAATTATTCAATACAACATAAAGTGCAAATTGCACATCAAATACAAGTGCACTTTTTTTGATGTGTACATTAAATCAGAATTTGAATACATTATACTGCAAATGCGCATTTTTTAAAAATAATTGTTCATTTTTAGCTCTCCAAATGTGTAAAATGGAAATACTTTAAGTGGATAATTTTTGTCTGATAATTAATTTTGTTTTTTATAAAAAAATATTGCTAAAAAAATACCTAAGCAACGATATATTTTGGTAATACTAAATCTCTATTTTTCATATTAAAACATAAAATCATATTAACATATTATGATATTATAACTATAAAAAATAGCTCTTTTAAATTTTGATTTGCAGATGTTCCATATTTTTTCCGACAAGTGTCTTTTTACCAACACTTTTAAAACCAAGCTTTAAATATAACTTTTTTGCTTTTGGGTTATCATCGTCTACGAGCAGACCTAAAGTTTGCCCCTCTTTATGAACGTATTTGTCTATCAAAAAGCGCAAAACCTCTGAGCCTATACCTCTGCCTTGAAAGCGCTCATCAACTCCAAGAGTGTCTATATACCACTCGCCCGCCTCACTCTCGTTTTCAGGGTTGAACTCTTTGCCAAACTTCTCTTTTATGTAAGCTTTTACGTCCTCTCGCAAGCCCTCAAGTCTTGCTCCGTCATACACATTTACAGCGCATACAACTTCGCCTTCATGAAGGGCAACCCAACAATTTTGATAAGAGTATTGATTGTTTTCTTTTTTGGCAAAATAGAGCATAAACTCTTTGGCTTTCTCGCTCTGCTTTTCGCCGATAAACTTATAGACGATATCTTCCATAGCCAGCAGCAGATATGAGGCAACAGCCTCCGCGTCTTTCGGGGTGGCTTTTCGTATTATTAACATTTAAATATTTTTATCACAATACTCCGCAACTTTTAAAATACTCTTCTATCTTTTTTAAAGAAAACTCTTTATCATACATATATAACTCTTGCCACGTTTTGCCGTCTAAGCCTCTTGAGCAGAGAAGGTGTTCGTTGTTGAAAAGTTTGGCGTTAAAATTTATCGCAAGTCTGGTCAGCAAATAGTACTGAAATGATGTAAGTTCATCAAGCAAAAGAGCTGTTTTTTGATAATCTTTGTATTGGTTTTCGTTATCGCCTTTCCATATCCTCTTGGCGAAATCGTGTTGATATTCTATGCTCTTTGGGGGGTTTAACAAAAAGTCTTTGAAGGACTTTTTAAATTCGGCTTTTGTTGGAATACTCTTTGTACAGGTCAAAAAAAGATATACGCAAATCAAAAAAAGCTCATTTGCCAAAATGGCTTTTCCTTTCAACTCTTCTTTTGTGTCGTTTTCAACTTCTACCTGCTCTCTGAGGTACTCTATATGTCCCGCACGCCAATTTTTGCTATCGCCTTTGGGGCATTTTTGCCACTCTATCAGCGTTGGTCTTGGGATATTAAATCTATCCAAAAGCGGTTTATAGCTAGCTCTTTTCATTAACTCCTCCGTTGACAAATTGTATCGAGGGAGTTTGTATTATACCAAAGATATAGAACATTTAATTTAACGCTTATTGATTTTTAGGTTACAAGAAGAGGTTGTTAATCATTTATCCACTCTTTTGTGTGGCTTCACGTCTTTTTTGTGTCATAACAATGCAATACACCATTTGTGTCATACGAAGGCGAAGCCCATCATTGTTATGCATGAGAGCAGGCTTGCAATGACGAAGGAGGGGCTGAGGGCTGAGATTGTTACGTCGCTTCGCTCCTCACAATGACACATGGGGAGATTTTACAAGGGCTCACCCTGCCGTAAAACCTCCGTAAAAGCCAAAAACCCTCTAAATAGCTATCTCCTTAAAACTACCATCTTTTTTATACTCATACCCCTCAAACTCATTGCCCCCTATCTGGCAAATAAGCTTGCACTGCTCTATCTCGGCTATCGCAAAAGCTTTGGAAAACACCTCAAAGATGTATGCTCTCGTGTTAAAAACAGGCGTTGTGCTAAAGCCCATATAAGCGTCCGCCTCGCCCTCTATCGTGTCAAAACCCTCGTCTTTGAGGTATGCGTCAAATCTTTCTCTGTTTTTGCCACCATCAAACTGCAAGAGTACCAAAACTTCGGTTTTTGTTTTACTCATTTTCCACCATATCAAGATGAGCTAAAAAATCCTGCTCATTTTTAAATCCAACTATCTGCAACCCCTCTAACTCCGAGCCGTTTTTGAAAAACACGATTGACGGCGGACCATAAAGTCCAAATCGCCTCATCAGCTCCTTGTCCTCATCGCTGTTTTTCGTCACATCGGCTCTTAGAAGTACAAAACCCAAAAGCCGCTCTTGCACACTTTTTTGGCTTAGCGTTTTGTCCTCAAACTCACTGCAGACAGCGCACCACGAGGCTGTGAACTCCAACATCACGGGCTTTTTGGCGTTTGCTATCTCCCTATCAAGTGTTTCAAGATTTTTGACTTCTGTAAAATTTACAGGCGATTTTTTCACCTTTTCACGACTAAAATTATCAACAGGAGATAAAAGCCCTCCGCCGCCATTTAAGCCGCCAAAAAACAAAATAACGCCATAAACAGACACCAAAACAGCCGACACCTTAAACGCTCTTCGCCAAAACGGTGTGAACAATTTGAAAGTAAAAACATACGCCCCAAAGCAGATGAGCAAAACAGCGTACAGCATGAGGCTTACATTTTCACTCAAGACGCGAGAGCCTATCCAGACGGCGACACCGAGCATAATAAAGCCAAATATCCTCTGTACTCTGCGCATCCAAATGCCCGGCTTTGGCAGAAATCTGCCCGCACTCGCCCCCACGAGCAAAAGCGGCACGCCCATAGCCATACTCATCACAAAAAGTGCCGTTCCGCCCAAAAAAGCGTCCCCACTTTGACCTATATACATCAAAGCTCCCACCAACGGAGCGGCTACGCAAGGACCTACTATCAACGCCGAGAAAAAGCCCATCACAGCGATACCCACTACGCCTTTTTTGCCTTTGGTAAATGTTGAAAATCTGCTCTGTAAAGATGAGGGAAGCCCAAAACTAAACAGCCCGAACATAGACAGAGCCAACAGGACAAAAATCGCGCTAAACACGCCTATCGCCCAAGGATTTTGCAAAGCTACCTGCACATTTGAGCCAAACAGTCCTGCGATAACTCCGGCGATAGTATAAGCGACAGACATAAAAAACACATACACAAAAGAGAGCCAAAAGCCTTTTTTTGCGTTCATATCTTTCTTGCCGTAACTCGCTATGATGGACGAAACTATCGGCACCATAGGAAAAGTGCAAGGCGTGAGCGAGAGCAGCAGCCCAAAGCCAAAAAAGCTCGCCAAGATAAAAAAGAAGCTCTTATCTTGAAACATTTCGGCTATTGCACCTTGCTGCGAGCCGTAACTCGTCTTTATATTGACCTCATAAACCGCACTCATCGGCGGATAGCAGATGACTCCGCCCTCAGCGCACCCCTGATACGTAACGCTTATCTTGGTTTTGCCGCTTATCTTTTGAGCTCTTAGATACTCCAAAGATATGGCGGTTTCGTACGAGTTAAAATGCACTTTTTGCTCTTTGTAAATCTCAGCCGGCAGTGCGCTAATGGTATCCGTGAAGTTAAATCTTTTGGGGCTGAGCGTTTCAAAAATCAGCTTATCCTCAAGCAGATACACCCCCTCCTCCATCTTGATATCAACATAAACAAAGCTCTCTTGCTGCGTGAAAGTGATGTGAAACGCCTCCTCTGGGGGAATAATCTTAAAAGGGTTTTGAGCGATGAGCGATGAGGCGATAAAAAATATAACTGTTATGAGTTTTCGCACGATAATCCTAAATCTTTGATTTTGCCCAATTGTATCCAATGTTGATAAATATCAAAATTAAAAAGGTGTAATCGTAAAAAATTAACCCTATATAATGATACAATTAGATAAAAAGCGTTATGATAAGGTAGATTTTATTCAAAGGAAGACCATGGCAGAGGAAAAACAGCTTGAATTTAAGCCGGAGAAAAAACAAGAAAAGAAGCAGCAAAAAGCTGAAAAGATAGCAAAAGCCGCAAAAGCGGAAAAGCCAATCAAAGATAAAGCTGCAAAAAAACCAAAAGAGAAAGCCGGTAAAATGCGTGTTTGGATAAAACAGAACAAACTTGATTATGAGCAAAAGATAAGAGAGCTGCAGATAGAACTTTTGAAGCTGCAAAAATACGTAAAAGAGAGCGGGCTGCGCATTCTCATCATCTTTGAAGGCAGGGACGCTGCTGGAAAAGGCGGCACGATAAAAACGATGACAGAACACATCAATCCGCGAGGTGCGAGAGTCGTGGCGCTTGAAAAGCCTTCGGACAAAGAGCGCACTCAATGGTACTTTCAACGATACGTGGAACACCTCCCCTCAGCTGGCGAGATAGTGTTTTTTGACCGTTCGTGGTACAACCGTGCGGGAGTTGAGCCTGTTATGGGGTTTTGTACGAAAGAGGAGTATCAAGAGTTTTTGATAGAAGTGCCGAAGTTTGAATCCCTCATAGCAAGGTCGGGTATAAAAATCTTTAAATTTTACTTTTCGGTTACAAAAGAGGAGCAGAAAAAACGCTTTGAACAGCGCAGAAAAGACCCTCTAAAACACTTCAAACTTTCGCCAATAGACGAAAAAGCGCAGGATTTTTGGGACCAATACACGCTCGCCGAATACTCAATGTTTTTGGCTTCACACACGAAAGAGTGCCCGTGGGCGATAGTATATTCGGACAATAAAAAAGAGGCAAGGCTCAACACGATAAGACATCTTCTAAGCCAGATAGATTATCCGCACAAATCCAAAAAAGATATCTTAAATATAGACAAAAGTGTATTTAAAACCGGCGAGGAAGTGGTAGAAACAGCGAC
>JAITNC010000160.1 GCA_031290675.1 Campylobacteraceae bacterium
TCGCTTTTCATACGCCAATGTAGCTCAGTCGGTAGAGCAGCGCATTCGTAACGCGCAGGTCAGGAGTTCGAGTCTCCTCATTGGCTCCAGAAGGTCAAAAAATGAGAAATTTGGCGAAAAACTTCGCCAAATTATATTTAATACACTTTTGAGTAAATGCCCCAATTAGCAAGAGTGTAAGTGCCATTGTTGTTTTTAGATTTAGACCAATTATAGACGAAACATTTATCGCTACTCTCTTTTTCCCACCCATCATAGTCTACATCGTAATGAAAGCCTTTGCGTTCAAGTTCCGCTACATACCTATCAAATGAAGATGATTTGTCGGTGTCATAAAATCTACCAAAACTTACCTCGTCTTGAGGTGCGCCCGTACTTGGAAATATATTAGAATTAAAATCCGACTCGTATATTTCTACATCATGTCCCGAAAGAAGCCATTGAACACTTCTGTCATCATAATATATAGCAATTTCAACATATGTTATATTTGAATTTGTATGGTTGCCATAGTAGCTATATCTTACAAATTCTTTTTCTTTTTCAACAGATATAAAATTTTTGGAGTCAACTACTTTTTGCTCGTAAGATGCAGTATTATTGACAGGCAAAAAGGATATGCTCATATCTCTATTATCAACATTGTAAGGTTCATCCAAAAGAGATTGCGGAAAAATATCTTTTAATGCAGTTTTCATAGACGGCATAGTTGGATTTGAACTAGAACATTTACCGCTTGTATTACTCCCGCCACCACCGCTACTACCACACCCTGCCAAAAATATAACAGCCAAAGCCAAGAGAAGAAAACCAACCAAAGTTTTCATATTTTATCCTTTTGTATAAAAAATTTTGTAAAGACTAAAATGAATTATATTTAGATATAGATAATGATTTTCTTAAATATATATGGTTTGATTATATATCGTGCAAAAATCCCCCTTCGTCATTGCAGTGAGTCAAAGCCCTCCCCCCCGTCATTGCGTCGTCATTGCGGGCTTGACCCGCAACCTCAAACGTGGCAATCCATCTTTTTTTGTCATGCAGAACGAAGTGAAGCATCTGTGTTTATTTTTGTTTTTTATGTGGAGAGCTGAGATTGTTACGTCGCTTCGCTCCTCACAATGACACAAGGGCAAATTTACAAGATTTTAGCGAATTTATTTTGCACGATAACGAGGCGCAAATGAAGCCCGCGAGCGGTGCATACGTACTGGTTCGACGAGCGAGCGCGGCGAAATTGCAACGAAATTAGCGTGCAAAAAAACGAGCTAAAAATTGTAAAAGACAAGGTTAGGAGATTTTACAAAGGCTTGTAATGACGCAGAAAGGGTAAATTATAGGTCAAAAATAGTAACTATTTTTGACCTATATACCCATTTGAAAAGCTCATATCTCACCCAGAGGTCTGCGATAAAGCGTGGATATACGAGCAGTACGACTCAAGAGTGCAGACAAATACGATAAAAGCCCCGGGGTCGCTTGACGCGAGTGTCGTGCGAATACGAGAGAACGGCAAAGCGATAGCGATGAGCAGCGACTGTAACCCGAGATACAACTACATAGACCCAAAAGGCGGTGCGGCGGCGGCGGTGATGGAGAGCGGGCGAAATGTCGCTATGAGCGGCGCAAGACCTTTGGCTATCACGGATTGTCTTAACTACGGCAACCCTGAAAATCCCGAAGTTATGTGGCAGTTCGCCAAAGGCTGTGAGGGGATAAAAGAGGCTTGTTTGGCTCTCAACACGCCTGTTGTCAGCGGAAATGTATCTTTGTACAACGAAACGGAGGGGGTAGGGGTGTTTCCAACGCCTTCTATCGCTATGGTCGGGCTTAACGATGATGCAAATAGGGTTTTGCCCTCATCTTTCCAAAAAGAGGGTAACTTTTTGTATCTTTTGGGCGATACTGATGATGAATTTGGCGGCAGCTTGTACCTGAAAGTATTCGCAAACGCTGTGGCTGGCGAACTACCGAAAATAGACTACAAAAAAGAGTTGAAACTTTGGGAACTTGTGATAGAAGCGAACAAAAAAAGCCTGCTCCTCTCAGCCAAAGATGTAAATGTCGGCGGCGTTGCACTCACACTTGCCAAGATGAGTGCGCTAAGTGGCTTTGGCACGGTCGCAAATAGCACTTTTGGCGACGCAAAACTACTTTTTAGCGAGAGTTTCTCAAGGGCGATAGTTGAGGTGGAAGATACCAAAGCGTTTGAGGATTTCGCACGAAATATAGGCGTTAAAGCTGTCAAAATCGGCATCGTCAGCACAGATAAACTCACGATAGACAGCGCGATAAATATAGATGTCAAAAAACTGCAGGATTTATACTTTAACTCGTTCAAAAGACTTATAGAGCAGGACTTATAAGATATCAAAAGCTTTCTGAATACTCGCAAAATTCTGGAAGCTTTTGAGTGATATATACAAAACACGCTTATTTAAGAAAATCATTATCTAAATCCAAATATAATCTATTTTAATTTTATAAATTTTTTTCAAAAGGGGGAAATATGAAACCTTCATTTGGTTTTCTTCTCTCAGCTTTGGCTGTTGCGTTTTTGGCGGGGTGTGGCAGTAGCGGAGGAAGTAGTACAAGCAATAGTAGTACGAGCAATAAATGTTCTAATCCAAATCCAACTATACCATCTATACAAACTGCGCTAAGTGATATTTTTCCATCATCTCTTTTGAGTGAAAGCTATCAATTTACGGGAATGAGTATGGGATATCTTCCTGTTGGTGATATTGTATCTTACAAGTCAGAAGTAACTGCTAATGGTTTTAGTCCTTTTCAAGATGAAGTAGATTATGTAAGTTATCTTTACTCTAATACCTATTCAAATCCAAACATACCACACACTGAAATTTTTATATTTGATGATGGTTATGTTGATTGGTATCTCGCAGGCTCTGCCGTAGAAGTACATGAGGCAGATTTTGATTCTAATATAT
>JAITNC010000179.1 GCA_031290675.1 Campylobacteraceae bacterium
CGACGTAATTTTGTGTCTATATAAGGCAGTTTGAAAATTTGGCGAGGCGCATACGCACTGGTATGTAACGAAGCCAAGTTGAAAACAACGACATATAGACGCAAAAGAACGAGTTAAAATATGCAAAAGCTGAGAAAGCTAAGTTTACAAGATTTTAGCGAATTTATTTCGCACGCTAACGAGGCGCAAATGAAGCCCGCGAGCGGTGCGTACTTGAGGTACGTGAGCGAGCGTGGCGAAATTGCAACGAAGTTAGCATGCGAAAGAACAAGCTAAAAATTGCAAAAGACAAGGTTAGGAGATTTTACAAAGGCTTGCCCTGCCGTAAAATATCCGTAAAACACAAAAAGAACCAAGCAAAAGCCTACTTCCCCATACACCTCATAATTTCATCTTTCACCCTCTCCTTCGCTTCCTCTTTGGAAAGTCCGCCTAGCTTGAACGGTTCGCTCGCCCTAAATATCACTGTGGAGAAAGGTTTTGGTATCTTTGCGGCGTCCCAGCTTCCCAGCTGCCAATACGAACTCGCACTCCAGCCGACAGCCAAGATATGGGCGTCGCATTTTGTAGACAAGATGATAGCTCCGTCCGACACCGAGTACAAGGGACCCTTTGGGCCGTCGGGCGTTATGCCCACATCAACGCCTCTGTTTAGTGTGTCTATGGCTTGCCGCAACGCCTTGATAGCGCCTTGTCTGCTGCTGCCTCTGATAAAACTCATTCCAAATCTTTTTGCCACAGATATAGCCATATCGCCGTGAGTGTGTTCGCTCACCATAACGTGAATCTCATGAGAGGAGGGCTTGAGCTTGCGATATATGCAGGGCAGCATCAAAAGTTGTCCGTGCCAAGCGACCCAAATAAGCGGCGTTGGCATCTCGTCTTGCGGCAGTTCGTATACTTTTTTGCACGTGAGAAACAGCACTCTTTGCGCCAAACTCGCGATAAAGGGCAAAATCTTATAAGTGATTTTTCTCAAAAATTTTGACTTCACAGTACTTCTCCGTAAAGAATTGACCTTTGAGGCTGCGTGATTTTCACATTTTTTATCTGCCCCAAAAACTCTTCGCCGCCCTTGACACAAACCGTGAAGTTTTGCGACGTGCGCCCCGCACACACACCGCCCGCCCGCAACTCCTCAAAATACACCTCTACGACTTTGTCCAGATATGCAGGCGTTATCTCATCAAGTATCTGCGTGTGGCGCTCTTGCAGTCTTGCCAGCCTCGCCGAAGCGATTTCGCTCTCTACGGTATCGCTCATCTGCGCCGCCGGGGTGAGTGGGCGAGCTGAGTATTTAAATGAAAATATCTGCTCAAATCTCACCTGCTCTATCACGTCCATCGTGTCTTCAAAATCCCGCTCGCTCTCACCCGGAAACGCTACTATGATGTCGGTGCTGATGGCTGTGTCGGGCGCTATCTCACGAAGTTTGCGTGCGCGTTGTAAAAACCACTCTTTTGTGTACCCGCGCTTCATCTTGCGCAGTATATCCGTTGAGCCGCTTTGAAGGGGCATATGCATAGACTTGCATATTTTTGGGTTGGAGGCGAAAACTTCCAAAAATTCATCGTCCATATGCAAAGGGTGAGGGGAGGTAAAGCGAATGCGTTTTAGCTCGTCTATCTTGGCAAGCTCGTTTAGAAGCGCTGTAAAGTTGAGCCCTCCCTTTTTGCCGCTGCCAAGCCTTTTGCCGTAATTGTTCACATTTTGACCGAGCAAAAACAGCTCTTTTGCGCCCGCTCTCACAGCCCTTTGCGCCTCACTCAAGATAAGTTCGTGCGGTATGGATATCTCCTCGCCTCTCGTGTGCGGGACTATGCAAAAAGCGCACTTTTTGTCGCAGCCTATGGAGATGTTGATGTAGGCTTTATACGGGTTTTGGCGAAAATCTCCAAAAGCGTACGCACTCTCGTCGTAATTTATATTTGTGTCCAAAAATTTTTCTGTATTTACGGCTTTGATGATTTTTGATACGTTTCGCGCCCCTAAAACAAAGTTTACATTTGGCGCACGCTTAAATATCTCATCTCCCAAGTGGCTTGCCGTACAGCCGCAAACGCCGATTTTAGCGTCAGGTTTTTTGTGTTTTAGGAAGTGTCCTATCTCAGAAAAGAGTTTGTTTACGGGTTTTTCTCTCACGCTGCAAGTGTTGATGATGATAAGGTCAGCTTCGGAGTAGTTTTTCGTCAAATCGTACCGCTCAACACGGTTCAGCTCCGCTATCATATGTTCGGAATCCCTCACATTCATAGCGCAGCCGAGTGTTTCTATAAAAAGTTTTTTTGCCATCAAAACTACTTTATAATATATGCACCTCGTACATATAATCGCCGTCGCTCAATCCATATCTGACTTCACGCAGATAAACGCTAAAGTCTTTGGCTTCAAAGAATTCCACGAGTTTTACAAGGTTTTTGTGGGGGTTCTCTTTATCAAAGTAAAATATCTGCCCACCCTCTTTCTCTATGGCCTCTTCTATTTTATTTAACTGTATCGTTTTTGGTTTTTCATTAAGCGCCGTTCGTGCGAGTTTAAGTTCCATATAGCCGTCCTCAAAATCAATAAAAGCATATAGTATAGCTACATTTGCATAAAATAGCCATTAAAGTAAAATAAAAGTTCATTTTGGTACAATGCTAACTCTTGCACAATAATAAAAATCCACTTTTTCGTTGCAAAAAAAAATTCACAAGGAGAACCAGAGCGTGGAAAAAATTATAGATATCATAGAATCAATCGCAAATGAAAAGGGGTTGATGATACACGAGGTCAAAGATACGATAAAACTCTCTTTGGCAAAAATGGCTAAGCGAATTTATGGCGAAGAGTACGAGTACGAAGCACATATAGATGAGAAAAAAAAGATTTTACAATTGTTCCAAAAAGTGCTTGTTGTGGAAGAGAGCGACGAGAGATTGGGCGGGGACGATGAAAATTATATAGGCATAAAAGAGGCGAAAGAGATAGACCCCAACGCCGAAATAGGCGATGAGCTGAGATATGAGCTGCCTTTGGACAACTTAGGACGTACGGCTGCCGCTACGCTTCAAAGGGAGCTTGAGTACCACATACAGAGGCTTTTGGAACACCAGATATTTGAAAAATACAACAACAAAGTCGGCAAATGTGTACACGGAATGGTTACAAGCGTTGATGGCGCAGAAAATACATACATAGATATAGACGAGATAAGATGCGTGCTGCCACGCAAAAACCGCATCAAAGGCGAGAAATTTAAAGTCGGAAATGTCGTCAAAAGCGTCATCAGAAAAGTCTTTATAGATAAGACAAAGAGGATAAATGTAGAGCTTTCACGCACGAGTCCGAAGTTTTTGGAAGCGTTGCTTGAGCTTGAAGTGCCGGAGATAAAAGACGGCGCGGTTATGGTGCAAAAAAGCGCGCGCATACCCGGCGAGAGGGCAAAACTCTCAGTCGCTTCAATGCACCCAAATGTGGACGCTGTGGGCGCTACTGTAGGCACAAAAGGCGTGCGAATAAACGCTATCAGCAAAGAGCTGCACAATGAAAATATAGACTGTATAGAGTACTCAAATGTACCTGAGATATTTGTTTCACGAGCTCTCAGCCCAGCCGCTATCTCAAATGTGAAGATAAACGGAACAAAAGCTTTGGTTACGCTCAAGGCTGACCAAAAATCAAAAGCTATCGGCAAAAACGGTATCAATATCCGCCTTGCCTCAATGCTGACGGGGTATGAACTTGAACTTGTGGAAGAGGGCGGCAAAAAAGAGGGCGGCGGAGCTATAGACCCGAATGCGCTGAAGGCGTTGTTTGGGGAGGAGTAAACTCCCTCCCACTGCTATGCATTTGCCCAAGCGAGTGCATAAACTACTTGACGATGACCGTTACCGAAACTCCGCTTGGTACTATCACTGTCTCTTCATATTGATATGTTGTGACACGTCGTTCGACTGGATAGTGACCGTACCCTTTAAGTGTTGATGGTTGAGATGTGGGCAATTTTCGTATAGACTTGAAACTGTCGCCGTCAAATGCGCTCAAATAAAACGAGCCGTCTATCTTTTCGGGATACCCACAGCCTGAGGGAGAAGAGGCGGCTGGAAACAGCGCTATACCAGCACCCCAGCGTTGTACCGCTCGTCCAAGTCCCTCGGTGTTGTAAGTTTTTGTTTTGATAGCATTGTCCAGTAGGGCGATAGAGTTTTGACGATCATTGATAGAGAGTGGTCGAGGTACAGGATACTTTAGCAGTTCCTGATAAAAGCCGATACCGTAATGACGAAGCATATAAGCCCCAAAACTGCCCGCTGTGTGGTAGCTGTAAACGTTTTGAGAGTTGCAATTGTTCCAATCCGTGAAATCACAATTATAAAGTGCACTCTTTAGCCAATTGATATAGTTGCTATTTCTTACGTCATTAAAGCCGTTGGCGATTTTCTTGCCAATGATATCTTCCATCATTATCGCTGTAAGCTCGTCCAAAAAAGTATCATAAGCGTCTTCTTCGGACATACTTATACCTCGCTGATAAAAGTTGATCATATGTGTAAGTTCATGGGCTAAGGTACTTAGCATGATATTTGTGCCGTTTTTGTGCAAATAAAGCATTTCAGTGTCTGCGAAAAAAACAAGAGCTTCATTGGTGCAAGGGTCGCATTGATATTCGTATTTGTATTTATAATCAACAGGGGCTAATAAATTATTTAACGGCCAAAAGTAGCCTATCATTCCGCTTGCTGCTCCATTGTTGCCAAGATTGGTAAAAACTACATTTACAGATTGACTTGATTCTATAAGAGCTCCGTAGTCACTATTATTATACGTCCCCCAAGGCGCTCCCGCTATGCTTACCACATTGCTATATATATCATCAGTAAATCTACGGCTGATATTATCAAGTATAGTTTGTGTGACTTTTCCACTCCCAAATTCCGCATTTTCAACCCAAAAATTGACTATACGACCATCGCCGGCAGTCAATTTTTTCTTAAGAGTTGCATTGCGACTTAGCATAGTACCCTTTGGTGCTACATACCATACTTTTGATGTGCCTTCACTCCAATCTTTAAACATCGGAGCTTTTATCGAAAACTTTTGTGAACTGCTCGTTGCCGCTTTGCGCAACATCTCTTGTTTGTCAAAATATCTTATGTGGTCAGGTATATCGTTAAAATGGCTTATATATAGATCTGTCGCCTGCGGAGCTATCTCGTTCTCAAGAAATTTACCTTTTATGCCACTCATAGCGTTTGAGGGAAAATAAACCGATGAGCTTTTCTCATTTGTGAAGACTACTGTAATGTTTCTATTGTGCACATTGGATAGCGAGATATTGAGGCTTACGGAGCCTGTTTGATCATTTGTGTATCGCCAAACTCCAATGCCGCTTCCTGCATAGTTGTTGCCATTAACGCCACAATCGCTACCGCCACAATCAGCTACAGACAGAACCGCTTCCCCTGTGACTTTAGCTTCGCCGCCCTCATCTTCGCCGCAACCAGCCAACAAGATAAATGCGAAAGAGAGCGCAAATGTTTTATATAGACTTTTCATACCATACCCTTATGTATCAAGACAACGAAATACCATTTCATTTTATCATAAATATCCAAACACTGCTCCTCCTGTCGCTCTCTTTTTAACAAATAAAATGACGAGATGCCAAAGTCCCGAGCTCATTGTGACTATAATCAAAATGCCCAGAAAGACAAATAAAACGAAAGCGTTTAAAATAGAAGCGGAGCATACGTAAATTTGTAGTGCTTGGTCGTATCACCCAAACCTAACTGACCTGAGTCGTTAGCTCCGCTTGCCCATATTTTGCCATCACTCGTCAGAGTAAGGGAATAATCATAGCCAGCCGCGATAGAGGTAGCATTTGAGCCTGCAGAGCTGAACACGCTTTGTTTGGCGATATTGTTGCCCACACTTAACTGACCATTACTATTACTTCCGCTCGCCCATATGTTACCACTCTTATCATAAGCAAGAGAATGTTGTCTCCCAGCCGAGATAGCGACTATCTTTACACCCGAAATAGAAACAAGTTGAAACTTATTTTGATTGTCTGTAGTACTCAAACCCAACTGACCATCGACGTTCTCTCCCGCTGCCCATATTTGATCTTCGCTGTCAAGTGCGAGGGAGTGATTATGACCTGCCGAGATAGAGACTATAGTTGCGTTTGCGATAGAACCCAATATTACAGGTTGAAATGAGTATAAATCACTATTGTTGCCCAAACCCAACTGACCCTGTTCGTTATATCCTGCCGCCCATACTTTGCCGCTGCTGTCAAGTGCGAGGGAATGCCGTCCGCCGGCAGAGATAGAGACTATGCTCACACCTGAAGCTAAACCTTTTATCGTTACGGGTTGAAACAAGTTGCGATCGGCATTATCGCCCAAACCCAAACAACCATTCCAGTTAGCTCCAGCTGCCCATATTTTGCCACTACTGTCAAGTGCGAGAGAATGCCAACCGCCAGCAGAGATAGAGACTATCCTTGAACTTGTGATAGAACCTATTGCGGGTTGAAACGAGGTTTGACTGACATTATTGCCCAAACTTAACTGACCCCATTTATTATATCCTGCTCCCCATATTTTGCCATTGCTATCAAGCACGAGGGAGTGATCGCCGTTAGCCGAGATATTGGCTATCTTTACACCCGAAGCTAAACCTGAGATAGTTACGGGTTTAAATGAGGTTCGATCGGCATAATCACCAAAACCCAACTGACCATTACTGTTGCTTCCGCTCGCCCATATTTTGCCTTCACTATCTAATACAAGGGAATGATAACCGTCTGCTGATATAGCAGTAGCAGGCTTTGCAATCTTTACATTGCTACGCCCTACAACATTGTCAGACGAGAGTGCAAGTCCCGATATGATGACACTTGAAGCGTTAGTGTTATACTTCTCCAGTATAATATTTCTGCCTACCCATCCGGAGGTGAGATTTCTTTGTTTTTCTCCTGTGAGACTTATATCGTTTTCAACCAAAATAGTGATATAGCTTATATTGTCCTTGTTTGCAATCACACCATTGATGATATCAATAGCATCTGCAAGCCCTCCTTCATTTGAGACAACAAAAGCTCTTCTGATGGTTACATTGTAGCTTTTACTAGTATTGTCCTCGGCGGTGATTGTATAAGTTTTGGGCATTTCTCCGAAGTTGATCGTTGTCCCATTGGGAGAGTATCTTGCGCCTGTATGGGTAACTGTAGGTTTTAGATTATTGGCAGAACGATAATAGATAGTTATATCTACATTTGTTCCATTAAATGTAGCGTTTTCGAGAACGCCCTTATCAAATGTAAAACCGGTTAGTTCTTTACTATCACTTGGGGTGCTTTCATTGCCTTTGGAAGCATTAGTATCGGACGAACCGCCGCCTCCGCTACTTCCGCAGCCAACTAAAATAAATAATAAAAGAGATAGACCAAAAAAAGATAAAACCTTTGTTTTAAACCAAGCTAAACTCATGACAAAATCCTTATGTAATTAAGTATAAAAGTATATTGTAGCAAAATTTTATATAAATTAATAAAAGAATGTGAAAAGATTTTGAAATAATATATTTGTTTGATATGATATAAATATATCTCTTGTATATATTTAAGAATGTTAAATGGGTAAAACTGAGATGCTTATACTTGTTGCGTGACCCTTCGCTTCGTTCACGCCTTCGGCTCACTACGATGACACCCCCCCTACTGTCATTGCGAGTTTGCGTTAGCAAACGTGGCAATCCATTGGATTGATGACACAAAGGGTGGCTTGGAAAATCGAAGTTATAACAAAATTAGCGTGTAAAAGACCAAGAATTACATCTTGTCCTTAGCGGTGATGCCTATGAGTTTTAGTCCTGTTTTGATGCTCAAAGCCACGATGCTCAACAGTTTTAGGTATCTGTCCTCAAATTCGCTGCCGATTATCTTGTTTTC